>JABDDS010000021.1 GCA_013287465.1 Chlamydiota bacterium
CCAGACCCCAATGCTGTTGCTTATCCAAAACTCGCGTAGGATTACAGTTTCGAAAGAAGCCTATTTGAGCGTACAAATTTTAAACGCAAAGGCACAAAGACGCAAAGAGGGGCAACCTTCGACTACCTGCTATCGAAGTAGCCGAAGGTTGCCCCTCTTTGCGTCTTTGCGTTTAAACCCACAAGCCTAAAATTAAGCAGCCGGAGAGTTTTTGTCTTCGAAGTTGAAATCGAGTTTCTCTTCGAGTTCTCGATCGACAAATTTCTTCACTCGTTTGTGTTTTTCAAATCCTGTACCACCAGGGATAATGTGTCCCATGATGACGTTCTCTTTGAAACCGAGGAGATAATCTGTCTTACCTGCACATGCAGCTTCTGTAAGAACACGTGTTGTGTCTTGGAAGGAAGCAGCTGAGATAAACGATTCTGTACTCAACGAAGCCTTAGTGATCCCTAGAAGGATTGGAGCTCCCTGAGCGGCTTTACCACCATCTCTCGTCGTCTTTGCATTTTCAGCTTCGAATTCTTTTTTATCGACCTCTTCACCGAAAAGGAAAGCGGTGTCGCCTGGATCGACAACGCGCACTTTCTTCAGCATCTGACGCACGACGATTTCAATGTGTTTGTCGTTGATGTCCACCCCTTGGAGACGGTACACTTCTTGAACCTGATTGACCAAGTACTTCTGAAGTTCACGTACACCGCAGATTTCGAGAATCTCATGAGGGATCACAACGCCATCGGTAAGCTGTTGTCCCTTGACTACGTGGTCACCGCGCTGAATGACTAAGTGTTTGGTATGAGGAATTAGGTGTTCCTCTTCCATTCCAGAGATCTCATCGCGGACGACGACAATTCGTTTGTTTTTCTGAACGCCGCGGAAGTCGACGACTCCATCGATCTTAGCAATTTCTGCTGAATCTTTCGGCACACGTGCTTCGACCAACTCAGCCACCCTAGGCAGACCGCCCGTGATGTCCTTAGTCTTCATAGCAGCACCAGGCAGCCTTGCCAACAAGGTTCCTGCTGTTGCGTAGTGTCCTTCATTGACAGAGATAATCGCTCCAGCTGGAAGTGGATAGGTACCAATCAGCTCTTTATACGCCTTGTCAGCATAGATGACGATTTGCGGATGAAGCTCACCGCGATGTTGTTTCACGATAAGTTCAGACTGCCCTGTGTGTTTGTTGACATCTCTTTCAGTTGAAATCCCTTCTACGAGGTCTTCATACTGAACAAAACCTGGACGGTCGCAAATGATTGGGATGTTGTGTTGTTCCCATTCAGCAACTTTGACTCCCTGTTTGACTTTAGAGCCATCAGCAAAGAGGATTTTAGTTCCCAATTCGATTTTAAATGACTGTAAAGGTTCGATCGATTTTGTTCCAAGAAGCTTTTTATATTCTTCCAACGAACGTCCTTCATCGCGAACAATATTTAAACTGCCGTTTTTATTTAGAACAACCCACTGTCCTTCTGCATTTAAAACAGTTCGTAGTCCAGTATAAATGATCAATCCTGCACTGCCTGTGATGATCTCTGGGATCAATCCTGCAGAAGCGATACCTCCTAAGTGGAACGTACGCATCGTCAACTGAGTTCCCGGCTCACCGATCGACTGGGCCGCAATAATACCGACAGCTTCTCCCATACTGATAGGAGAACCATTCGCAAGGTTAACACCATAACATTTTGCACATACTCCACGACGTGTTTCACATGTCAATACGGAACGGATTTTGACGTTCTTAATACCAGAATCGTCAATAGCTTCTGCCTGATGAACTGTCAATGTATCACCCGCTTTTGCCAACAATTTCGTGCTGTCGCCAGGAAGGTAAATATCATCGCAGACGGTACGACCGAAAATACGATCTTTTAATGGAAGTAGTTCCTCTTGCCCTTGAACAATAGCGGAAACTTCAATTCCATTTAGCGTGCCACAATCGGGTTCTGTAATGATCACATCTTGAGAAACGTCGACCAAACGACGTGTCAAATAACCAGAGTCAGCGGTCTTAAGCGCTGTATCTGCCAGTCCTTTACGTGCTCCGTGGGAAGAGATAGAGAACTCAAGAACGGTTAACCCCTCGCGGAAGTTCGACGTAATTGGAGACTCAATAATTTCCCCTGAAGGTTTAGCCATCAAGCCACGAAGAGCACCAAGCTGCTTAATCTGCGATTTGTTACCACGAGCGCCAGAATCCATCATAAGATACAACGGATTCTTCTTGCCGTCTTTCAACTCGCTGATTAAATGGAAGAGTTCTTCTGAAATCACATCTGACACCTCTGTCCAGATGCTAATCGTTTTAGAATGGCGCTCCCCTTCTGTGATGATCCCGTCATCATACTGCTTTCTCACTTGCGCAACACGCTCATAGGCGTCCTGAAGCATTTTTTGCTTATTAGGAGGAACACGAACGTCGCAAACACCCATTGAAAGGGATGCTTTTGTCGCTTCGATAAAACCAAGAGACTTCAAGTTGTCGAGGAAACGGACCGTTGCTTCGAGGCCAACTTTTTTATAGCATTGCATGATGAGCTCACCCATCTTTTTCTTGGGCAAGCTATAGTTTTGAAATCCCAGTTCTTTAGGTACAATTGTGTTGAAAAGAACGCGACCAGGAGTTGTATCAATGATGCTACCATCATCAGTACGGAGCTTAATCAACTCGTGTACGCGAAGACCGCGGTTATAGTAAAGTGGCTCGTTTTTCTTCTTTGTTTTTTCTTGTGGCTCGTACCAGTTATAGCTTCCACTGTTGTAGAGAGCTTCCAATACTTCTGTAGAATCGCGGAAGACGTGTGTTTTGCCTCCATGATCCTCGCGGAAGTACATCGGATCGCACATTAAATAGTACAAACCAAGAGTCATATCCTGAGAAGGAACAGCGACAGGCTTACCAGATGAAGGTAAGAAAATATTGTCCGGCGCCATCATGAGCAGCTTAGCTTCGAGTTGTGCCTCTATCGATAGTGGCACATAAACCGCCATTTGGTCACCATCAAAGTCGGCGTTGAAAGCAGCGCAAACAAGAGGGTGGACGCGAATCGCTTTACCTTCGATTAAAACCGGTTCAAAAGCCTGGATACCCAAACGGTGAAGTGTAGGAGCACGGTTTAGTAAGACCGGGTGCCCTTTAATAATCTCTTCAAGAACGTCCCAAACTTCCGGCGCATGACGATGGATCATTTTCTTCGCTGAACGAATGGTATAGACATATCCCAAATCTTTAAGACGTTTGACGATAAACGGTTCAAATAACTCCAATGCCATCAGTTTTGGAAGACCACACTGATTGAATTTTAATTCTGGTCCCACGATAATCACAGAACGCCCAGAATAGTCAACGCGTTTACCCAGAAGGTTCTGACGGAATCGCCCTTGCTTACCCTTAAGCATCTCTGAAAGGGATTTTAATGGACGGTTTCCAGCTCCCATGACAGGGTGGCCATGTCTACCGTTATCAAATAAAGCATCTACAGCCTCTTGTAGCATCCTTTTTTCATTGCGGATGATCACTTCAGGAGTTTTAAGCTTTAAAATCGCTTTTAAGCGGTTATTGCGGTTAATGACTCGTCGGTAGAGATCGTTGAGGTCAGAGGTAGCGAAACGACCACCATCGAGCGGAACCAGAGGACGCAAGTCAGGTGGGATCACAGGGATACAAGACATCACCATCCACTCTGGCTTGTTGACAGAAGTCACAAAGCTTTCGACGATTTTAAGGCGTTTAGCTAGCTTGATACGTGCCTGCATCGATTTTGTCTTGCGCAGCTTGTCTTTCAGCTCAACTAATACTAAAGGAAGATCTTCCGCAGCCAAGAGGTCTTGAATAGCCTCGGCACCCATTTTAGCTACGAATGCATCGCGGCCATATTTTTCTTGCGCCTCACGGTATTCAACATCATTGAGCAATTGTTTTTTCTCAAGCTGTGTGGTACCCGGATCGACGACGACATATTCTTCGTAATAAATGACCCTTTCAAGATCCGCCGCGGACATCCCCAGAACGTTACCAATGCGTGAAGGCATGGTTTTAAAAAACCAGATATGGACGACAGGAACAGCAAGGTCAATATGAGCCATTCTTTCGCGTCTAACCTTAGACAAAGTCACTTCAACGCCGCAACGATCGCAAATGATTCCCTTGTGCTTAATTTTCTTATATTTACCACAAGCACACTCCCAGTCGCGCATTGGACCAAAGATTTTTTCACAGAACAGACCGCCCTTTTCAGGCTTAAATGTACGGTAGTTGATCGTCTCAGGTTTTTTGATTTCCCCTTCTGACCACTGATTGCGAATGACATCATCAGATGCAATTCTAATCGTCAACTTATCAAATTGTGTATCTTCCCGTTTTTTTTCTGACATACCCACCCCGTCCTCTAATTTAATTCTGCTACCATCTCTGTTCTCATATCGAGACCGAGACCTTGCATTTCTTTAATCAATACATTAAACGACTCCGGAGTACCGGAATGAAGGAGATTATCCCCCTTAACAATTGATTCGTATATACGAGTGCGTCCAGCAACATCATCAGATTTTACTGTTAATAGCTCTTGTAAAAGGTAAGCAGCGCCATAAGCCTCTGCAGCCCATACCTCCATCTCCCCGAAACGCTGACCACCCATTTGAGCTTTACCACCCAGAGGTTGTTGTGTGACCAATGAGTATGGACCCACAGCACGTGCGTGGATTTTATCAGCGACCAAGTGGCTGAGTTTCAAGAGGTAGATATAACCGACAACAACAGAGTTGTCAAAGCGTTCACCAGTGCATCCATCGAATAGATAAAACTTTCCATCTTCTGAAAGCCCAGCATCTTTCATCATCTCCCAAATTTTCTTTTCGGAGAATCCTTCAAACACAGGACTTTGTACATAAATACCCGAACGTTTAGCCGCAAAACCCAGATGAGTTTCAAAAAGCTGTCCCATGTTCATACGAGAAGGTACGCCCAATGGGTTAAGGATAACTTCGATTGGCTGTCCATCGCTCATGTAAGGCATATCAGCCTCGGGAACGATTTTAGAAACAACCCCCTTGTTTCCGTGACGACCCGCCATTTTATCACCCACTTCCAATTTGCGTTTGGAAGCGACATAGACTTTTACCTGACGGATGATACCTGGATCAAGGTCGATATCCCCTTTGCGCATGAATTCGATTTCTGCCTTGTATTGCGTTTCGATGACTTTCATTGCGATTTCATGATCGTGAAGCATCTGTCGAAGTGCATCATACAAATCATTAGAAGGCATCAATAGATCTTCCACATTTTCTTTTTCAAGCGCAGTGAGAACATCTTGAGTAATCAACTCTCCCTCTTCAATAATGAGGTCTGCCGTCTTTCTGTGAACGATGGTTGCAGGTGCATGTTCATTCAACAGAAGGGCCCCTACGCGCTCACGTCGCTGTTGGACCAATTCAAGCTGCTGAGATTTGTACTCTTTTTGAACTTCTTTAAGGCGTGAAGCCTCTTCGACGAGCTCATCATCCGTTTTGGAAAGGCGATCGCGGCGACTAAAGACTTTAACATCCATGACGATCCCCTCGGTTCCCGTAGGGACAACCAGAGAAGCATCTTTGACATCAGCAGCTTTTTCTCCGAAGATAGCACGGAGCAGACGCTCTTCAGGCGCTAATTCTGTTTCTGACTTAGGAGTGATTTTACCCACAAGGATATCGCCCGGTTTCACTTCGGCACCGATGCGAATAATACCATCGTCTCCAAGGTTGACCAAAGCCTCTTCAGAGACATTTGGAATATCGCGGGTGATCTCTTCCTTACCTAACTTTGTGTCTCGAGCTGTCAATTCAAATTCTTCAATATAAATCGAAGTGAACGCATCCTCTTTCAACAACTTCTCAGAGATAATGATCGCATCTTCGAAGTTGTAACCAAACCAGGGCATAAAAGCAACAAGGACGTTCTTACCAAGGGCAATTTCCCCTTTATCGATCGCCGGTCCGTCAGCAATGACATCGCCAGCTTTTATCACATCGCCAATTTGGCAAAGAGGGCGCTGGTTGATACATGTACCTGCATTTGAGCGGAGGAATTTTTTAAGTTGGTAAGTTTTCTTATTTAAACGATTTCCCTTAGGAGAAATGACAATTTTGAGTCCATCTACATAATCGACAACCCCATCCTCTTCGGCGATCACAACAGAACCCGAATCGCGAGCTGCCCTAGCTTCCAATCCAGTACCCACAAGAGGAGCTTCTGGTCTTAGAAGTGGAACCCCTTGACGCTGCATGTTAGAGCCCATAAGAGCACGGTTAGCATCATCATGTTCAAGGAACGGAATCAATCCAGTAACGATAGAGACCAGCTGTTTTGGTGAGACGTCCATATGAGTGACAGTCTTTGAATCGACTTCTGAAGGCTCTCCATTGCAACGTGCCCAGCAAATAGGATCGCTGAACATATTGTATTCATCTAACTTTGCAGATGCTTGAGCGATGACACAACGCTCTTCCTGATCAGCCGTCATGTATTCGATTTGATCAGTTACAACGTGATCGCGAACGACGCAGTAAGGACTTTCGATGAAACCGAATTCATTAATTTTCGCAAAAGAAGAAAGCGATGTGATCAAACCGATGTTTGGTCCTTCTGGTGTTTCAATCGGACAAACTCGACCATAGTGGCTGGAGTGGACGTCGCGGACCTCAAAGCCAGCTCTATCTCTGTTAAGACCTCCTGGTCCGAGAGAAGAAAGACGTCGTTTGTGAGTCAATTCAGCAATCGGGTTGGTTTGATCCATAAATTGAGACAGTTGAGAACGTCCGAAGAAATCTTTCAAGACACCCGACAATCCTTTTGCAGAAACAATTTTACCAGGGGTAAGAGTATCTGAAGTGAAATCAAACAAATTCATCCGCTCACGGATGATTTTTTCCATACGGGCCAAGCCAACGCGACATTGGTTTTGAATGAGTTCCCCCACAGAACGGACACGTCGATTACCTAAGTGATCGATATCATCTACAGAGACCCCTTCGCCTCCCTCTTTTAGTTTGATGAGGTATTTAAGGGCGCCAATGACATCTTCTTTTGTCAACGTTACGATCGACAAGATCTCATCGTTGATTGGAACTCCTAACTTTGCGTTGAGTTTGTAACGACCTACACGACCTAAATTGTACCGTTTCGGATCAAAGAAAAGACGCATCATTGCGGAACGTGCATTTGCCAGTGTCGCAGGTTCACCAGGACGAATTTTACGATAGAAATCTTTAAGAGCCGCATCATAAGAATCTGTAGGATCCTTTGCGAGCATTTTAATAATCGGGTGGTTTTCATCTGCCCCTTCAGCAATCTGAATCGTTTCAATGCCGGCGTCAGACATCCGCTTTAACATCGCTGTCGTTAACTTCTCTGCAGCCTTACCAAATGCAATACCTGTAGATTCATCTGCAACATCTTGAGCAAGAATCTGTCCAACCAACTTACTAAACTCTCTTTCCGATTTGATTTTAACTTTGCGGACAGTGAAAAACTCTTCTATGATATCGGTATTTGATGAATATCCCAACGCACGAATGAATGTTGTTGCGAGAATTTTACGTCGACGTTTTTTCCTGTCGACATAAATATGAATGAGATCGCCTGTGTCAAAAGCCCCTTCCAACCAGCTACCACGGTAAGGAATAATGCGGAAAGAGTAGATAATATTGCCACGCGAATGTTTTTCCTGTTCAAAGCATATACCAGGAGATCGGTGCAGTTGAGAGACAATCACGCGCTCTGCACCATTGATAATAAAAGTCCCTTTTTCAGTCATCACGGGAATTGTTCCCATGTAGACCTCTTCTTCTTTAATTCCTGTTTCGTCCGTTAGGCGAAATTTAACCTTAAGGGTGACGTTGTAAGAAATACCCCGACGGATCGATTCCTCTGGCCCATATTTAGGCACGCCGAGGCTATAGGAGACAAATTCCAAAATCGTCTTCTCATCATATGACTTGATCGGAAGGACCTCGTTAAAAACTTCCTGAAGTCCGACATTTTCCCTTTCGTTGGGAAATTTATCGGCTTGTAAAAATTGATTATACGATTTAAGCTGAATCTCAATGAGATTTGGCAAATCGATAATTTCTTTCTTTTTGACAAAGCTAACGCGTTGCGGCGGTCTTTTCAGCATCGTGAAGGACTCCCTGGTATGGCTTGAAAACTAGAGGCAATCACGCAACTCGGGCTCGTCGCTCAAAGTCGACAAATGCAGAGTTATGCAACTACCTCACTATTATATTTTTTAACACAAAAGCACAAAAGAAGATAATTTCTTCCGGCATGATTCAAAAACAATCCAAAGTAGATAACAGTTTCCCCTTTTTACCTCTTCTCCGTGTTCTCTGTGCCTCTGTGTTTCAAAAAAAATAAAACACAGAGGCACAGAGAACACGGAGAGGGGACAGAAGAAAGACTATGACCTTCATTTGAACCAGGCTAAAATTTCCTCTAAGCAAAAGCAAATAGGGCCCATTTTGCGACCCATTATCATCACAATTTGTGATTACAGACCTTTCAAGGTCACTTTTGCACCAGCTGCTTCGAGTTTCTTTTTAATCTCTTCAGCTTCTGCTTTAGGTGCTGTTTCTTTAACGACTTTTGGAGCAGCATCGACTAGTTCTTTCGCTTCTTTAAGGCCTAGACCTGTCAATTCGCGAACGACTTTAATGATGCCAATTTTTTTATCTGCAGGAGCTTCTGCCAATGTGACTTGGAAATCTGTTGACTCAGCGGCTGCAGGAGCTCCTCCTCCAGCTGCAGGAGCAGCAGCAACAGCCACAGCGGCAGCAGCGGCTTTAACGCCCCATTTTTCTTCTAGAGCTGTCTTTAATTCAGCCATTTGTAAAACAGTCAACTCACTAAGAGCTTCAACTAATTCTTGTGTTTTGTTACTCACGGTACTACCTCTTTAATTTACTATATAACTTTAACTAAAAAAACAAACTACTCTTCAGTTTGTTCAGATTTATTTTTCAAGCAATGCACCACGCTAGTCAGCAATGCATCCATAACCGCCAATGTTTGTGCCATTGGGGCTTCGAATGTGCTAAGCAATTGAGCTCGCATTTCATCTTTACTTGGCAATTTAGATAACGCCTCAACATCTGCCCCACTATAGGTCAGACCATCGAAACGACCTCCCAACACCTGAATAGCCTTTCCATTATCCAAACTGAATTTGAATACCATTTTAGCTACTTCAAGAGGCTCATTTTGAGCGTATACCACGCCAATATGACCAGGAAGTTCTACACCATCAAGGGAAATCCCAGCCGATTCGGCCGCTTTGACAAGGATACGCTTACGCATAACCTCTACATTGCCCCCTAGTTTAGCGACTTCCCTACGAAACTCATTTGCTTTGTTTGCGGAGAGTTTTGTGTAGCGCATAATCACGAAAGAATCAAAATTTTTAATTTGACCTTTAACTTCATCCAAAAGGAGTTGTTTTTCTTGTTTCATAGTCTATTTCCTCCTTAGGCAATGTCTAAATCGCGTGCTTCAATTTTTAGACCAGGCCCCATTGTCGACGATAAATACATCGATCTAAGAAACTGCCCTTTAGCGCTCGCTGGCTTTGCGCGCAGGAGTGCATGAAGAAATGCAGCGACGTTTTCAACAAGTTTATCCAATGTGAATGAAAGTTTGCCAACCGCGACATTAACCATACCGTGGCGGTCGAGTTTAAACTCGATTTTACCTGCTTTCAATTCATTAATGGCTTTAACTACATCGGTCGTTACCGTTCCAGCTTTTGGAGTTGGCATCAAACCGCGAGGTCCAAGGACCTTACCTAGTTTACCTACATCGCGCATCATATCGGGGGTAGCTATGACAGCATCAAAATCTGTCCAACCCGCGTTAACTTTTTCAAAAAGTTCATCGTTGCCCGCGTAGTCGGCACCAGCAGCTAAAGCCTCTTTAGCTTTATCTCCTCTTGCAAAAACAAGAATTCTGATCGATTTACCAGTACCATTCGGTAATGATACAGTACCTCGAACATGCTGATCTGATCTACGAGGGTCAACACCAATTTTCACTGAGATATCTAAAGACTGGTCGAATTTGACCCCTTTACATTTCTGCAGTATATCGACAGCCTCTTTCACATTGTATGTCTTTGTGACATCTAATGTTTTTGCTATCTCCCGAGTTCTTTTACTTGGTCGACCCATATGCTCCACTTTGAGGTAGCTGCAATCTTGAGTATCGCAACTACTTCTATTGTTCAGCCTAATGCATTTTTACATACATATGGCTTTGTTTATAACTATTCACCGCTGAGACACTGAGATCACTGAGAGAGCATGAGAATTTGAGAAAAATCACATATACGCGATGTGCGATTTTTTTTTCTTTATTACTTTTCTCTCAGTCTCATCCACACTCAGTGATCTCAGTGTCTCAGCGGTGAATAGTTACCTTTGGTATAACGCTGTACACACGTGTGTACAGCGCAAAGATTATGCTTCAACGAGTTCTATACCCATTGAACGTGCCGTTCCAAGCACGATAGCATCAGCCGCATCCAAGTCATTAGCATTCATATCTTGGATTTTTTCTTCTGAAATCTTACGCACCTGAGCGCGTTTGATTTTGGCAACTTTATCGCGGTTAGGAACCGCTGAGCCTTTTTCGATTCCTACTGCTTTGAGTAGAAGACGAGAGACTGGTGGTTTTTTGCAGACGAATGTAAAAGATTTATCTGCATACACAGTGATAACAACTGGTAGGATATCTCCTGCATTACCTTGAGTCTTTGCGTTAAATTCTTTACAAAATGCCATGATATTAACGCCAGCAGCACCTAACGCAGGACCGATTGGTGGTGCGGGGTTAGCCTTGCCAGCAGGGATCTGCAACTTAATAATTTTAACAACTTTTTTTGACATAATATACCTTAACCTTCTGCCCCTTCGCTAATTTCTTCTATCTGATTAAAATCTAAATCATCAACGCGTGTTTCACGTCCAAAAATGGAAACTAGTACACTCACCTTTCCTTTATCATGGAATACGCTAGTCACAGTACCTGTGAAGTTGACAAACACGCCCTCTATAATTTTCACTCGATCGCCAACATTAACTTTATGTTTCTGTATCACAGTCTGTTTTTTATCTTCCAGATCGTGTAAAATTCCTTCCACTTCCGCATCAGAGAGAGCTGTGGGCTTGTCTCCGCCAAGGAAATCGATAACTCCAGGCGTTTTCTTCACGTAGTGCCACGAATCATCCGTCAGGTGCATTTTGATAAGCAAGTATCCAGGCCAGAGTCGTTTTTCAACGACTTTTTGCTGTCCTTTTTTCACTTCTGAGACGTTTTCAGTAGGAAGCAAAACTTTTTCGATAAAGCCTGCTCCATCCCCAGTCTCTCCTTGCTCCTCAAGTGCTTTCTTCACTTTTTTTTCTTGTGAAGAAAAAACCTGTAATACAAACCAATTATGCATATGCTACACCGCTTTTCGTTCAACTTATTATTGCACAGTTCCTTAAGGAACTGTTCAACAATAAATTGAACGATTTGGCTGCGTCAAAGCCCCGCGGTTAAATCGATCGAAAACAACCCTATATTCTAATATGGGGCAGTTTTCGATCGTTCAACCGCGGGAGCTTTTACGCAGCCCAATCGTTCAACTTATTGTTGAACAGTTCCTAACCACCGAACAAGCGCACCACGGAACCCAGGGTGTTCAATACAACCTGAATGATCACGTCCATGAAATAAATACCCATGCCAAAAAGAAATGTTGTTGCAACAACTATTTTCGTGTAAGCACGTAGTTCATCCGGACTCGTCCAATTGATTTTACCGAATTCTTCTTTTACCTCTGCAAGGAAGGTGGAGACCTCACCAGCTTTGGCGGAAAAATTTTTACCTTGAACATCTGCAGGCGCTGATAACTGTTGTGTTTTTTTGACTTCCATTGTTTTTACTTCCACTGTTATATGCCTAGTACACCATCTCGTTTTCGAGTGCGGAGGGATTCGAACCCCCGACCGGCGGCTTTGGAGACCGCAGCTCTACCAGCTGAGCTACACACCCAAGAGAGCAATAAATAAATAAGGGAGATGTATTACCATACACCTCCCTTATCCATTCAATTACTTAATGATTTCAGACACTGTTCCAGCACCGATGGTACGACCACCTTCTCGGATAGCAAAACGCATCCCCACTTCCATAGCAACAGGAGAGATGAGTTTCACGCTGATTTCAACGTTATCACCAGGCATAACCATCTCAACACCAGCTGGCAACTCAACAGTTCCCGTAACGTCAGTAGTTCTAAAATAGAGCTGAGGACGGTAACCTGTAAAGAATGGCTTATGACGTCCACCCTCTTCTTTTGTCAAGACGTAAACTGGTCCTTTAAACTCTGTGTGGGCTTTTGCAGCTCCTGGAGCAGCAAGAACCATCCCTCTTTCGACATCGCCTTTTTCAAGTCCACGTAGAAGAATACCTACGTTTTCCCCAGCGCGAGCTTCGTCGAGTGTTTTGTTGAACATTTCAAGGCCAGTAGCGATCGTTTCGCGAGTTTGACCAAGGCCTACGAGTTGTAGCTTATCACCCACTTTTACAACGCCGCGTTCTACACGACCAGTTGCTACAGTACCACGACCAGAGATGGAGAATACGTCTTCAACTGGCATAAGGAATGGCTTATCCACTTCACGTGCCGGTGTTGGGATTTTTTCATCGACAGTTTTCATCAATTCTTTGATGCTTTCGACGTACTTAGGATCGCCTTCGAGAGCTTTAAGAGCTGAACCACGAATAATTGGCACATCTTTATAGCCTTTTGACTCAAGCAATTCGTGCAATTCCATTTCGACGAGATCCAACAATTCTTGATCCCCTTCACCAAGCATATCGACTTTATTGAGGAATACCACGATTGCAGGTACTTGCATCTGGCGAGCCAAAAGAATGTGTTCGCGTGTTTGAGGCATCGCACCATCTGTAGCAGCAACAACGAGAATTGCGCCGTCCATCTGGGCAGCACCTGTAATCATGTTTTTGACATAGTCGGCGTGGCCTGGGCAGTCGACGTGTGCATAGTGACGTGTTTCGGTCTCATACTCAACGTGTGTTGAGTTAATGGTAATACCACGAGCTTTCTCTTCTGGGGTATTATCAATAGAGGCGTAATCGCGGAATTTTGCACCGCCGGATTGAGCAAGCACCTTTGTGATTGCAGCTGTAAGCGTTGTTTTGCCGTGGTCAACGTGGCCAATGGTACCGATGTTGACGTGTGGTTTTTTGCGCTGATAGGTTTCTTTTGCCATTTCTAACTCCTGAATCCAAATTTGATTAATAAAAAATATACAACACCTGCAACCGCCATCGGTTCAGAGTCTTGTAACTCCTTCTCTTACTTTCTGCCCAGAATAGGAATTGAACCTACGACCTTTTGCTTACCATGCAAGTGCTCTACCCCTGAGCTATCTGGGCGACCTTTCTATTTTGTGCTTCAAGCACCTTTCAATAGCGACTAAATTTACAGTCGGAAATACTCCCCGACTTAAAAACTTACGAGTATAGAAAGTCGACAAAAAAAAATCAACCCTTTTTATCAAAGAAATTATCTTTGACGGAAAGTGATACGAGCTTTTGTCAAGTCATAGGGAGACATTTCAACTGTCACATTATCCCCGACAAGCACTCGAATATTTTTCATGCGCATCTTACCACACAAGTGAGCCATTACCACCATGCCGTTCTGTAACTTCACTTGAAATGTCATATTTGGAAGCAACTCTTCCACAACGCCTTCGAATTTTATAGTATCTTCTTTTGTCATACCCAATACATTAATCGTGCTAAAAAAGGACTTTTGTACCAAACGGCATTCAAATTTTGAATCACATCTAATACAATTGAATGTCTAGCAGGATAACATTTCAACGATAAATGTCAAGAAAAAAGAAGGGTGTGATTAAAAGTTGTACATTGGCAATTTTTTCAAAGCAACTCGACACTGGGGTCAGGCTTGGTATTCTGGTATTCTGTGGAGAGGCATTGGGGTCTGGCTTGGTATTCTGATATTTTGGTATTCGTTGCCTAGTCTATAACGATGGACACCAAAATACCAGAATACCAAGCCTGACCCCATGCCCCCCTCCAGAATATCAGAATACCAAGCCAGACCCCAATGTCGAGTGGCTCTGAAAAAACTATAGCGTACAATTTTTAATCACACCCAAAAAAGAAAGCCCCATTGAACTTAACGATAATGTTGTGATATCATTCCCCAAAAAAACAAGGTAACCATTATGTTTGAGTCTTGCCTAAAAAAACAAGAGCAAGTAAGAGGTCTTTTTTCTACGTGCACGACAACCGACCTTAAGTATCAGAAACTTATGGAGCTAGGCAAAAATCTCTCTCCTCTACCGAAAGAAAAAAAAATACCAGAGAATCTCGTTACTGGATGCCAAAGCAAAATGTACCTTTCAACCCATTTAGAAGGTGATAAAGTGATTTTTTTCGGCGAGTCCGATGCTCTAATTTCTGCGGGACTAGCAGCAATCCTCATCATGGTTTATAGCGGAGAATTGCCTGAGACAATCTTAAAATGCCCCCCTACCTACTTAAAAGACCTAGGAATTGATATCAGTTTGACACCAGGACGAGCAAACGGGCTTTACAGTCTTCACCTAAGAATGAAACAAGAGGCTCTCAAACTCTACATGAAGCAACATTCAGGTTAGTGGTACGGCTTTTATTGAGGGAGAATTCTCGACCTTTTAGAAGAACCCCTTCTAGATTAAACCATTCCAAGTCATCTAATTTCTTCATCTTTTCCTTAGAGGGAAGTTTAACGGGAGAAGGTAAAATGAGTGCTAAATAACGAGCTTCCCTTTGGGTTAACTTTGAAGGACTTTTATTAAATCGATAACGAGAAGCCGCTTCAATTCCAAAAATACCATCTCCCCACTCAGCGATATTTAAGTAAATTTCAAGTATTCTTTGCTTGGTTAAATAATGTTCTAATTCCCTGGCAATGAACCATTCCCGTAATTTACGCACCAAATTTTTAGAGGGGGAAAGATAGAGGTTTTTAGCCACTTGTTGAGTGATCGTACTCCCTCCTCGTCTAAAACTCAAGGAACATAAATTCTCGACTAATGCGTGTTTAATCTGCACCCAACAAACCCCATGATGACTCCAGAAATAAGGGTCTTCACATCTGACTACTGCGCTCAATAAAAAGGGGGAAATCAGATCTAGTTTAACCCAATCCCACTGTAATTTAAAATCCTCTTTCTTGCGTTGCGCTCGCCACAATTCAATAAATGCAGTTGTCTTAGGATTCTCATGGACAAGAAGCTTGACATCGGGCAGTGTTAGATAAATGGAAAAAACCAAACAAAGGAAAAAACACAGAAACGCCCACAACGTTATTTTTATACACCGAAACATAAATTTTTTAATGAACCTCTTTCGAAATTAAGGTTCTATATAAAAAATTCTTATTTAATAAACCAACATTTTATTGTAAAGAGCTAGAAGTCCTGGTCGGAGCTGGTTTTGCACCTCCTCCATGATTTCAGCATTGACTTCTGAAAAAAAGGCTCCTTTAGCCTTATGACATTCAATAAGTGAATCGGAACCCCCAATCGGTTTTCTTGGAGAATACCAGTATCCTGCCAAAAAGGTGATGTCAGCCAGATGTTGATTGTAAGATAATACAGCAATTACACGCATCGTACAGTCGTAGGGCAATTCTCCTCCTTCAGGAATAAAAATAGGATCTGAACCAATAAATTCTTCGACAATAAAGAACTTATTTCCATCTTTTGCATAATGAGAGTATGATCTGTCAGAATCTTCTATTAAAATCTCTTTATTAGAATCGAAAATATATTTCAAGGTACCCTTTAAATCATTTCTATCTAAAATAATGACGCCGCGTCCCATGGTAGATTTTAAAGGTTTTATCACCAACCTGTCGCTTGGGATATCATTGAGAATTGTGTTTACCAACTGATTTGAGCTGCCTTTTAGATACTTCTTCCACCGTGGTCTTAGTATTTTTGTTTCTTCACTGGCATCAAAAAGTTGATTCATCAACGATTTATCTTGACCATATGGAAGTACTGCCCAATCCAAAAATAGAATTTTCGAAAAAGAACCTCTATAAGGGGGACTTATCTCATCATTTTTAACTGAGAAAAAAAAGTATTCATAATCGGATATATTGTCTGGATCTCCTACAGTTCCTATAACCTTTGATTGTAACTTCTTGGGAGAGGACACCATGGCCCACCCTCGCTCCAAGAATTCTTGCTCCATTTTCTGGTAGATGGGTTTGGTAAAGCAAAGAGGAATTCCATATTGAGAAATGAGGTCACAATACATTTTAGGAATGACATTAATTTCTTCTGGAGGGACATCTGGGTTGTTTCTTTTTCCAAAAAAATCACATCCACTAAACCTTGAAAAAGAGCCTGGCTGGAGCTCGCAAATTTTCACTCCTTGTTTCCCATTATATTTCAAATCAATCACAATAAGTGAAATATCAGCAAGAGAGTACAGCGCGGATATGCGTTGTAAAAAAAATAGAACCGCCCAGAAAAATAATTTCATCATGTCAAAAAATAAAATTCAGATAATGCCGAACTGAGATGCTACTGCAAGGAGAAAGGCCACCAAGAAAAATACAAAAACGATGATGAGAACAGGTTTGCCGCCGCCAAGACGAAAACTATCAGACTGACTGAGTCCAAGATGGTATCTTCCCATCCACACCATTGCTACAGGAATTAAACCATTTAAAACAGTGTCACCGAACCCACCTGTTGTCTCCAGAGCAACTAAAAAGATCCTTTCAAAATAGGTCGCACAAATCAAAGTTGGGACTACAAGAAGCAGGCCGAGTATTACCTGTCCTATTCCTTGTTTCTTAATTTTCAACCCGTCGGCAAGAAAATCATAAAGTCCAAATCCAATTCCAAAAAATGAGGTGACGATAGCAAAAAAAGCAAAATATTCAGCAACGACATAAACCCACTCGCCTTGCACATGTTCACGAAGAAATTGTGTAGCGGGTTCACCAGCAACAAAAGCTGCTGTTAATCCTTTTTCCCCTTCGACTGGAACAATACCTAAAACTAAAACTAACCAGATAGCATAAATTAAAAACGTCAGCAGGGTTCCCCCAATAACAGAAATACGCAAAGCCCTTGCGTTGGCTTTTAAATAGGGGGTTAGACTTGGGACCATTGTTTGGAAGCTAAATGTGGTGAGCATCAAGGAAATTGCCATCCATGTCCCAGACCATTGGCGGTAAAAAAGAAGCTCAGGGTTGATTTCTGGAATGCCTATCCCAATAAGGATGACATAAGCGAGTACCATAGCACCAAACAGCATGGTATTAACTCGTCCGATGATCTCATTACCCAGATAAAAAAGTCCTCCAAAAAGGAGAATAAAGATCACAGCGCCCAGTTCGTTTGAAAGGGAAAACCCAAAATAATTATTTGCAACAGCAGCAATCTGCATCCCTCCACCCGCAGTATAAGCAACTAGAGAAGCATAACAAATGAATAGATAAAGGATCCAGCTGATAACCTTGCCAGGAACTCCCAAAATGCGGGAAGCCATGGTGATTAAATGAACCCCTTCCTCCATCCACATGCTCACCTCAAGAAGGAGCAAAGCACTGGCTGTCATCGCAGCCCAGCAGATAAACATCACAGTTAATGAAGGGAGGAAACCATTCATTCCGGTCGCGACAGGCAGTGCGAGCATTCCCCCTCCGATACATGTACCGGCGACGAGAAACAAGGCAGAAATAATGCGACCAAAATGAGGGACAACAGATTGTTGATGTTCCACTTAACCTCCAATTTGAAAAACGAAATAACGACATTTTAGTAGCTGCAAAAATATAAAACAATCGAAAAAGAGTCATTTCAATGGACATAGTGGACATTATGGACACTATGGACACTATGGACATTATGGACACTGTGGACATTATGGACACTGTGGACTATCATTGACTAATTTTCATCTATAGTCCATGATGTCCACAGTGTCCATAATGTCCACAGTGTCCATAATATACATTTTCATTAATTATAATTGACATTAAGTAATATCTAATATATCATCCAAATTTCAAATATAATTAAACAAAATAAAAGGAGTAATTAAATGTCAATTAAACACGATTGTGAAGCCAATGCTGGCAGCCGTTTTATTAATCACTGGCAATTTGCCGTCACAGGCGAGCAAGACCTGCGAGGAGGAGAAGGGTGCCCTGCAAATCTAGTTGAAAAAGCTGGAGACGGGATTCTTCATGTTATTGGGTCGACTCCAAGAAGCATCAAATGGATGGGAAAACAATTCCAAGATCCCCGCGTTGTGACAATTGCTTTGACAATCATCGCTTTGATCGTGATTTCTTTTATTTTCTACCCAATCACGAGTGCCTTAATTGCTAAAGCAGCATGTATTTTTATTGGTCAACAACTCGCTCAGATTCCTCTTTGGACCATCCGCTTAGCTGCCTATCTTCTCACATGTACAACGATCGTGGGATATGGTGCAAGAGCTACTGGTCGTTTTGCTAATGCAGACTTGATGAAAGCATTTTACGCGCTTCCCAACTATCAAGGGAATCCTTGCAAATTGACGAATAGTGAAATCCAACGACTCCGAGCTCAAACGCAGAGTAAACAAGATGATTTCTCAATTTAATACTGTTGGAGACTATTGTAGATTTGTTGGAGCGAAGGAGTTCACCATAAAGGATGAATCCGACACTACGTTTGCCTATGAAAAAAATTCATGCGAACGTCTTGGGGATTTCCTGGTATACCCACTTCTAAAACCAGCAGATTTTTCGATATCCAACAGTAGGCATCCACTAATGATTATCGCATTGACAATAGCGGCTTTGTTTGTTGCTACAATGATATTCTATCCCTCTGTGATTGCTGGGATATTTTTCATTAGCGGAGCCATTATCAAACTCTCTCTTTTTGCATTGGCTCAAATGACGGTTCTCGGAGTTGGTCTGCGTACCTTAGGGAGGCTTACCAACCCCAAACTCATGAGTGAATGGGAAAAAGGGAATCTAAACACGCAAGCTGTCGGAACTTTTCGCATTGATTAATTTTCAATCTTATCTGCAAGGAATTTAGAGACCTGTGCAAGGGCGATTCTTTCCTGTTGCAAAGTGTCGCGATAGCGCACGGTTACCGTCTGATCTTCCAGAGTTTGCGTGTCAAGGGTGAAACAGAATGGGGTTCCCGCCTCGTCCATACGTGCATAACGCTTTCCGATCGTCTGTTTCACATCGAGCTGCACATTCCATTTTTTAGCGAGTTCCATGTATAAGTTGCGCGACATGTCGCTAAGTCCATCTTTATCGACTAATGGAAATATCCCTGCTTTTAATGGAGCCATGCGAGGATGGAATTTCATCACAACACCGCTGGGACGTCCTGGGTCATCCGTATAGGCCTCACAAAGCAACGCCAAGGCACCACGATCAGCTCCGGCAGAAGGCTCTATGATATGAGGAAAATAATGTTCGTTTGCCTCTTGATCAAAGTATTTAAACCGATCTCCTAACTTCGAATGCTCTGCATGCTGACGTAAATCATAATCGGTACGGTGAGCAATCCCTTCAAGTTCACCAAATCCGGGATCGGTAAATGGAAAACGGTACTCGATATCACTGCTACCAGCACCTTCTTTTGCATAATGAGCAAGCTCACCTTTATCTTGCTCTCTCAATCTTAGGTTCTGACTTGAAATACCAATCGACTGCCACCAGTCAAAGCGACGTTTTCTCCAGAAATCATACCAAATAGCAGCTTCACTCGGTTTAACAAAAAACTCTATCTCCATTTGTTCAAACTCTCTGGAGCGAAAAATATAATTCCTCGGAGTCACTTCGTTACGAAAGGCTTTTCCTATCTGGGCAATTCCAAAAGGAACTTTCACTCGACTTGTATCGATCACATTGCGGAAATTGACAAAGATCCCTTGAGCTGTTTCAGGACGCAAATAAGCGATTGCCGATGGGTCTTCGAGAGCTCCCACAAATGTTTTAAACATCAAATTAAACTGACGTGGCTCAGTGAGAGTTCCTGGTTGATCAACATCGGGACCTATGACCTGTTTCTGAAGTTCACTAGAAAGAGCTACGTAAGGAATCAATTCAACGATAGGGTTGAGCTCTCCCCCTCCATTTTTTTTCACCATTTTTTCTGCCTTTTTCGTCCACGAAGCAATCGCCTCATCTCCTTCAAGCGCAGCTAAAACTCCAAATGAGCGAAGCGCACCTTTTTGCATTGCCACGACTTCACCGCACACGAGATGATCGGCGCGATAACGGTTCTTTGTCTCGCGGCAATCGACCATCGGATCGCTGAAACCACCCACGTGACCAGAGGCAACCCAGGCTTTGGGATTCATGATAATTGAACAATCGACCCCCACCATATCAATGAGATTGCCATCAGCACCGAACGCTGGGGCTCTTACGATGTCATGCCACCATGCTTCTTTGATGTTGCGTTTTAATTCCACTCCCAGAGGACCGTAATCCCAAAAGCCGTTGAGTCCCCCATAAATTTCAGACGATTGGAAAATAAAACCACGTCGTTTACATAAAGCGACGAGTTTTTCCATTTTACTAGATTTATTAGGGACGTTCGTTTCAGACATACATTTACCTCCGGTATGAGCTCAAATGTTATACGTTCATCGAATTTAGAAACAAGATCAAAACGAAAACAAAAGGACAAAGGACCTTAAGGACACCAAGGACCTTAAGGACGCCAAGGACTAGGGATCCAAAAGACGTAAGAGCCTCAAAGTCGTTTTTCCTTACGTCCTTGGCCTCCTTAAGGTCCTTTGTCCTTAGTCCATAATAATAGCGTGATGAATAAGTTCTGGTAGTGAGTCCAACTAAAAATATCAACCAATATTTTTATTGCACCCCTGTTTTTTTGTGATGAATAATTCGATTGACGTAAAGAGGCGAACAAGATAGAATTCCGTCATCGCTTGCCCAAGTGGTGAAATTGGTAGACACGCCGGATTTAGGTTCCGGTGCCGTGAGGTGTGTAGGTTCGAGTCCTATCTTGGGCATACCTAGGACACTTCTCTAATGAGGAAGTGTCCTTTATTGTTTTAAGGGGTTCACGTATATATTACAGAGAGCTTTTTATCTTTCAGTTCCAAGTTCTGAAATACGAAATTTAGAAGTTGCTACTTTTCATCTACATAAGGTAAAAATATGAAAAAAGAAATGATAGCAAAACTTACTAAAAGTTTTGAAGAATCAGCGCATATGGAGCAAGGCGTTGAATTTTGGATGGCAAGGGATATTCAAGAACTTCTTGAATATGATAAATGGAGCAACTTTTTAAATGTCATTGAGAAAGCCAAACTTGCTTGTCAAAACTCCTCACACGTCATTTTAGACCATTTTTCCGACGTCGGGAAAATGGTTTCTATAGGTTCTGGAGGCACCAGAGAAATTCCAGATATCATGCTATCTAGATATGCTTGTTATCTTATTGCTCAAAATGGGGACCCAAGAAAAGATACCATAGCTTTTGCACAAAGTTATTTTGCATTGCAAACTAGAAAACAAGAACTTCTTGAGAAAAGAATAGGTCTGGTCGAACGGCTTGAAGCTCGACAAAAGCTGTCTCAAACAGAAAGAGAATTGTCTGCGGCTCTATACGAACATGGAGTTGATGACCAAGGATTTGCAAGAATAAGAAGTAAAGGGGATCAAGCTCTCTTCGGTGGTTTTACAACAATCCAAATGAAACGCAAATTAGGCATTCCAGAATCACGACCATTAGCAGATTTTTTACCGACGATTACCATCAAAGCCAAAGATTTTGCTGGGGAAATCACTCATTTTAATGTCAAAAAGGAAGGTCTGTTAGGAGAAAAACAAATTACCAATGAACATATAAAAAATAATCAAGATGTGCGCAGCTTGCTGGCAAAAAGCAATATTTTTCCGGAAGATTTGCCTCCGGAGGAAGATATCAAAAAACTAAAGAGACGAATCAGTACGGAGAATGAAAAATTAATTGACAACATCAAAGTATTACCTGAAGTGTCAAAATAAAAGGTGATATTATGGCAATTCTTCATCAATCAGACGCGCGCAGCGTTTCAGCTGTCATTTTCAATCAACAGAAAGATCATATTCTATTAATCAAAAGAAGAGATGTCCCAATTTGGACGTTGCCTGGAGGTGGCGTCGATGAGGGGGAATCTCCGGAAGCAGCAGTGATCCGCGAAGTGAAAGAAGAGACCGGTCTCGATGTAAGAATCAGCCGCTCAGTTGCCATCTATTCTCCGGTGAATCGATTTTCCAACCATACTTTTCTGTTTGAGTGCGTTCCTTTTGCAGGTTCAATTACGACTGGAGATGAAACAAAACAAATCAATTTTTTCCCTCTCAAAGCTCCTCCTTCCCCATTTTTCTTCATTCACAACGACTGGCTACAAGACACTTTGAAGCAGCTTCCACATGTCATCCAGAAACCATTAAGCCAAGCAACCTATTTCCGTATTTTCATCTACCTATGCCGCCACCCCATTCAAGTGATTCGTTTTCTCTTGTCCCGAGCAGGCTTTCCACTTAATACCAAATGATGAAAATTTTCAATTCACAAACAAAAAAACAACTCACACAAAACGTGATTCAATCATGGTGGTTGATTTTATTTGTGATTTGCTGTTATGTGTTTTATGAACGAGGGTTAAGCAAGCATGTTGACGATTTCGATAAACTACAGCATCAATATCTCGAATTGCAAAAAGAAAAAGCTCTCGCCTCTATTCATAGGGAGAATTTAATGTTGCAAGTGAATAGCCAAAGCGACCCTGAATGGGTAGAGCTCACGTTAATCAACGGACTGGGATTAGTCAAAGACGATCAGGTAAAAGTCTTATTTACCGATCGAGAAGAGGTCCTACACTCCCTTGGTAATTGACATGGTCATCTCGGCTATCACATTACTTTTTCTTATCTTCTGCTCCGGTTTTTTTTCAGCGTCTGAAACTGCTTTATTTTCCCTTCCATCGACAAGAATCAGGGCGTATGAAAGCAGCTCGAATCCGAAAAGACGTCTCATCGCAAGGCTTCTATTAAAACCACGAGATCTACTCGTCACTGTCTTCATGCTAAATACACTAGTCAATATCCTGATTCAGAACACAACGTCGCATATGTCTGGGGAAAATGCCGACTGGACTTTTAAAATAGCAGTCCCATTCGTACTGATGCTTTTTTTCGGTGAAATCATGCCCAAATACATCGGGCTAAAAAATAACATTACTCTTTCCGATTATGTCGCTCCGATGATCAATTTTTTACAAAACTTTTTCGCTCCTCTTAAAAACCTCATTATTAGAGTCACGACACCCATTTCGCGTATTTTATTTTTTTTCTTAAGACGAGGAGAAAGCATTTCCAAGGAAGAGTTAAAGCATGTGCTGGAAAAATCTCAGGAGCATGGGGTTCTCAATCAAGAGGAACTCGAGCTGATCTGGGGATTTCTCAATCTCCAGGACGCCACTGTAAAACAGCTGATGAGACCACGTGAAGACATTCTCTTTTACGACATTAACGACCCTTTATCCAAACTCATTTACCTCTTTGTCGATCAGGAATGCTCGCGCGTTCCTGTTTGCAATGGAACTTTAGAAAATGTCTTAGGTATTATCACGGCGAGGCAGTTTTTCTTACATCGCCGTCAAATTATGAATAGCAAATCGCTTATCGAACACCTCGTCAAACCTCTTTATATTCCTGAAAACATGCCTGCAAAATTACTTGGGAGGCATTTAGATGAGCATAAACAAGTGATTGCTCTCGTCGTCGATGAGTATCGCTCAATTTCAGGACTTGTTACTAGAGAGGATCTTGCCGAAGAAGTCATTGGGGAGATTTCTGATTTACGCGACACTGAAAGCTTTTATATGGTTGCTGGCCCAAATCAAATTATCGCAACCGCGCGCATGGAACTTCAAGACTTCAATGATGTCTTTCACGCAGATCTCAAAAGTGACAGTAATATCTTAACGATCGGTGGATGGTTAATAGAACAGCTGCAAGAGATCCCCAAAGAAGGGACAAAATTTAAAACCCACGGTTTTCTCTTTCAGGTTTTGGCTGCCGATCCGACGAGGATACGCAAACTATACATTCAAAAATTGGAATCAAAATGAGTACAGATGCCTTGATTTGGCTCCTTTGCAACTTTATTTCGATCGTGATTCTCGCATTCTATTCAATGTCTGAAATGGCGTGTGTTTCCTTTAACAAAGTACGTCTACAATATTACGTCACCAAGGGAAACCAAAGAGCAATCTGGCTAAACGATCTTTTGCAAAATCCCTCGCGGCTTTTTGGTACTACCCTCATTGGCGTTAACTTCGCTCTTGTTGTTGGTTCTGAATGTGCAAGGGAATTTTATTCATCTATTGGATTAGACCCCGACATCGCCCCTCTCACTCAGGTTCTTCTCGTTGTCATTTTTGGAGAGCTTGCTCCTATGTTTGCCGCTCGACACTACCCTGAGCACGTCGCTATGCTTGGGATTCCCCTTCTTTATACCTCTGCAAAAATCATGACTCCGCTTCTATGGCTTGTAGACATGACTTCTAAAATATGTAATTACTTTATCGGAGGCAATAAAAATGAGGCTAACCTCTACTTGACACAAGAGGAACTCCAAAAAATACTTGAAGAACAAAATGAGGAAGATCCACTGGACCGCAATAATGTCGAGTTTAATGCGATTACAACCAACATCTTCACATTGAGAGGAAAAACAGTCACACAAATTATGGAGCCTCTGAATAAGATTGCTTCATTGCCGTCCAAAGCTACAGTCAAAGATATGGAGGTATTGCTCAGCAAAAATAATGCGAGTTATGTCCCTATTTACAAAGATACACCATCAAACATCATTGCTATAGCCTACCCACGCGATCTCATTCGAGCCAATTCTACTCAACGGGTACGCGACTATGCTAAACCTCCCTGGTTTATTTCTGAGATGACGACAATGGTGCAGACATTAAAACAATTTCGTACGAACAGCGAAAGTGTTGCCATCATTTTAGATAGTGCGGGAAAGGCAATCGGGATCATGCAACTCGACGATATTTTGGAAGAAATTTTCGGTAAGTTTTCCTACACTGGAAACCCCAGAACAAAAAAACATCTGCAACTCGTGTTGATCGATAAAACGGTAGCAGGAAATATGACGGTGGGCGAATTTAACTCCCAATTTGACGTTCTTCTTAACCATGACCCGACAACAACATTAGGAAAACTGTTTATAACTCATCTAGATCATCCTCCTCAAAAAGGGGAATCTATTTATATTGCTCCATTCATACTCACTGTTAAAGAACTCTCTCTCTCCGATGTCAAAACAATTAGTGTGTCGACATCGCGATAAGGAATGTGATCGTAATCAAATTGAATGTGCTATGAAGACCGATTGAGGCCCATAAAGAATTCTGCCGCTCGCGGATAAATCCCAAATAACAAGACAACACAAATAGGGCTAGCAAAAATTCAATATTTTCAATCCCCTGAGAAGTAGAAAAATGAAAAGAAGCAAAAATCAAAGAGGTCACTGCGATTGCTTGATAACGTCCCAAAAAAAACTTAAGCCAGGTCTGCAAAAAACCGCGAAATAACAACTCTTCAATGAAGGGAACAATGCCTACGACAACAATTACGGTAACGGTTAACAAAAGAGGATCTGACAATGCCTCCTTAACCTGCTCGACAGCGACTTGATCATGATGAGAATCATATCCAAATAATGATAAAACAAGAGTCATAAACTGACCGATCACCATGACCCAAGGATAAGCGATCAACCATGTCATTGCTCCCATCAACCAATTGAAAAATCGATTCGTAGTAGACTGTCCCCATACCTGATTAAAATAAACGGGATCGAGACGGCGACAGAAGCCCCATAATACGATTGAGAGCAGGACAGTTCCTATCATATTCATCCAGCTTTTCCCATTAGAATCGGCCATGACAGTATCTCCAACTAGCTCTTTCCAAGAGAGATACACTCCAGGAACTAGTACCAATTCGACTATAAAAAAAATAAGAAAGGCAAGAAAAACCAGCTCCCCAGGAATAGATATTAAAACAGAAGACGACGCAGACTGTGGAAGTTGATAATATCCACATTTAGAGGCATACCAGGAAATAAAAAGACCAATACAAATGAGGGTGATAAGCCCGAATAAATATTGGTCTAGTTCAATCAACGTGCACACCTGACAACGTCTTCAAGGCGCGACACGATCTTTTCTACCATTCGATAATGAGCAATTCCACATGGGGTTGTGCTATAGCCCGGACTATTGAATGTTTGATCCGCGTAACCGACAATTTCATAAGGAGGGGTTAGGATATAGTTGCTTTTAATGATTTCGTATAAAATCACTCTGGGTTGCTCTCTACGCACATCGATCACACGAGCACGTATCGCAAGGGTCAGCACGCGATTGTATGCATGGCATTCGGCAGGTGAAAGAGCTCCCTTATTTGTAGGGTCACAAGAGATGACTTCATGCTGAATTAAATCAAGTGCCACAACAAAATCTGCCTCACAAAATTCTCTTGTAAAACTCAAGTCGACATCAAAGCAGTCTATTGATTTATCCCATGCTGGACCGATCTCAGCAGGCGATAAAACATAAAGCTCACCACTATTCATTAAGTCATAATAAACAGAACGAGAAAACTCCTGAGACAGATCCCAAGAAATATCGGAATTGGAGGAGTCAACTACCGGCATTAAAGCGATTCTTGGTTTTGGAACACCGTTATCATGATAAGGAAAATAATCGACGTAACGAGGTCCACTGCACCCAACGGCAGCAATCATCATTACAAATGCCAACAGCAACATGCGGAGCATCAAAACCTGACGCAGCATAACAACCTCCTGAAAATTTTTGTCACCATCCTAACAAATTGCAACAATTCTCGCTACGATTTTGATGGATCAAAGCAATCGATTCAATATTAGACCCCTTTCAAAACTAAGGGTTCGTCGATTTTTGGGATTATTTTGGCCGCTTTTCGATTCAAATTATAGGGGTCATATACGATTGTGATATTACCCCTATAATTTGAAATCGAAAATCGGCTCAAAAGAACCCAAAAATCGACGAACCCTTAGTTTTGAAAGAGGTCTATTATTAATATTCATCCGTTTGCGATCGTTCAGCCGCGGGAGCTTTTACGCAGCCGAATCGTTCAATTTATTGTTGAACAGTTCCTAACTCGCATTATCCAAAGTCTAAAGCCCCTTCATTATAAACAAAAGGGCCTCGATTACCGAGGACATCACGATGGCAATGTCGGTAAAATCGCCGTTCTAGCAGATCCATTGCCAATTTGTGTAAATCAAATTCATTCTTAGTAATGAATTCAAGAACTTTTGCTTCTAATGTTGCGATCCGCTGAGTAATCTTTACATTAGCTTTTGTTAAATCATCAACCGCTTTATCTTTAGCTTTTATTTCGGCATCATGTGCGGTTTTGTTATCTTTTAGAGCGGCTTCCGTTTTTATCAAACGCTCTTTTAGCTCTTTATTTTCTTTAGCCTGAGCTTCTTGCTGTGCCTGAACTTTTTTAATAAAATTACTAAAAGCCTCTAATGTCCTCTTCATTTCATCTTGAGCCGGCTTATTGGCCAGAGTCAAAGCTTATGAAAAATTTTGCATAAGGATGGCCACGTCCATTCCTGGTACGTTTTCTTGTGATGCTACTTGCATAATGATTTTTTCCTGATATTAAATCTTAGGGCCATTAGTCCAAGAACTATTTAAACTACCACCATAGTTCCATTTATGGGTTACATCATGGTAAGTGCTCATAAAGTGGAGGCACACACATTTTTTTAGTCCTTGTAACTGCATTCTAAGCCTGATGGCCTTTTGAAAAATGGGCGTTTACCTCCACTTTATGAGCAGTTACACATCATGTGTGTGTTCTAAGAATTGTTTTGACGTTCATCTAATATTTTTCTTATATTTGTTATTTCCGCACTTAACGTGTCAAGGCTCTGTTGTAGTTGCTGTATGAGTTTATTTTGACTTTTAGTTTCTTTCTCCTTAGCTTTCATCCAGGGTGTTCTGATGAAAATTAGTTTACAAACACTTTTGCTAGCAATCCTCTCAAATATTTAGGTTCATACGTTGCATTGCGCCTAGCATCCGCCACTCCTCTTTCTGGATCAACTATTCTTATTATGTTCGCTGCGAGGCGTCTAATCAAAGACATATTCTCTGCGCTATAACCTGTATCGCTTAACGAAGCATCTTCCTTAAATACAACATCCATAACATATCGTCGGCTCCCTTACAGTTATGGAAGGTGCCAATTATATATTTTATTCGTTAAATGTCAAATCTTTCTTATCAGAACGCCCTGAGCTTTCATCTCGGCATCATGTGCAGTTTTGTTATCTTTTAGAGCGGCTTCCGATTTCGTCAAGCGATCTTTCAACTCTTTATTTTCTTTAGCCTGAGCTTCTTGCTGTGCCTGAATTTTTTTAATGAAATTACTAAAAGCCTCTAATGTCCTCTTTATTTCGTCTTGAGCCGACTTATTGGCCAGAGTCAAAGCTTATGAAAAATTTTGCATAAGGATGGCCACGTCCATTCCTGATGCATTTCCCTGTGGCACTGATTGCATTTCCGTAAGACTCCTTTCTATGATTAAAGTTGAGGAACATCGGTCCGAGAACCAGAACTATCTAAATGACCACCATAGGTCAACCTATGGGTT
>JABDDS010000022.1 GCA_013287465.1 Chlamydiota bacterium
TGTCGGCATAGGTGACTGTGACATCCCCAGGCTGTTTAGGCAGGTGGTTTAAAATTGCTTTTTTACCCACATGCTTTTCGATGATGTGAACAAGTGTCTCTACCGATTCGGGGTGATGATGGCCTAAATTAAAAAGTTCACATTTAGCCTCGAGATCGATTGCAGCGATAATCCCTAAAATAATGTCGTCAATATAGGTAAAATCGCGTCTCATTTCGGCGTAGTCATAGACATCGATGGGCTTGCCTTCTAAAATGGCCTTAGTGAAAGAAAAGTAGGCCATATCTGGACGTCCCCAAGGACCATATACCGTGAAGAAACGGAGGCCTGTAACAGGAATTTTATACAGATGGTGATAGGTGTAGGCCATGAGTTCGTTCGCTTTTTTTGTCACTCCGTATAGGCTGGCTTGATGATCAGTTTTATCATCGATTGAAAAGGGTGTTTTTGTATTGGTTCCATAAACTGAAGAGGAAGAGGCATAGATAAGGGGGATATGGGGATGATGGCGGCAGGTTTCTAGTACATTTAGAAATCCATCGATGTTAGCTGTGATATAGGCGCTAGGGTTGATGAGAGAGTAGCGCACCCCCGCCTGTGCAGCCAGATGGACGATATGGGTGATTTCATATTGCTCGATGAGTTCGGAAAGGAGTGTGGGGTGATTAATATCTCCTTCTATGACTGTGATGTTTTGTTTTTCTAATTCGTTTGCACGATCCCGTTTGAGTTGAGATGAGTAGTAATCATTAAAATTATCGATACCAAAGACTTGATCTCCACGTTTGTGTAGATCCAGCGCTAAATGGAACCCAATGAAACCAGCAATACCTGTAATGAGAATCTTTTTCATAGGTTAATTAAAAGTCTAGCAATGTTTTCTTTTCATTTGCAACGGTTCCAGCATACTTTAGAGCGTTTTGTGATATGATTTTTTGGACTGTATCAATATGAAGTCTCCTTGTTGCTATATCCGGTTCTGGAGTATTTGCGGGAATGCTCTCAATTTTTTTTAATGAGGCGAAAATATCTGTGATACAGCCCATTTTCCAAACAGTATCTTTGATGATTTGAGTCGCGGCAGCATCTAACCCTATTTGTGCTCCCTTTGGTATGTTGATAATCGTTATACCATCGCTTGCGGTGGGGCTTCCAGGGGGTGTTGATGAAGGCTCTACTATTATACATAGATCATAATCTTCTGAATTAGGCGCGTTTAAAGTTGGTTCTTCCGGCGAAGAGGTCGCTGCCAATTCTGAGCTAAACTTTTGTTGTTTGGATAAAACAGCAACTGGCACTGTCGAAAGAGGTTCTGCTGGAGATGAAGAAGGAGCTATGTTCGTAAGAGGTGCCGAACTTACTGCGTTTGGGCGAAACTCTGCCAGACCTGACGATGGAGGTGTTGAAGGAGGGGAAGCAAGTGTCGTAGCGGCATTTGAACTCGCTGTTGCTTCAACTAGTGGATCTTGCGATGTGTTGTTGTCTGGTTGGGGGGGGGCTGAAGAAGAAGGAATTACTTCTTCATCACTTTTTTCTTCTTCTGAATCACGTTGTGTCGTTAGGAGAGAAATGGCCAAAGGAGAATTGGGAAGGGCAGAGAGCATAGAATCATTCGTTGTCGTTGAAGCGGAGGATAGAGATCTTTCTTTATAAAATGAAGAAAAGGGAACGGCTGGTCCTGGAGGAAGAGGTTGTGTTTGGGGGGAAGATATTGTACCTGTTGTTGCAGGACTTGCTGAGGCTGGTGCTGCAGCCCCTTCTTGAGTCGCGGAAGAAGGGAGAGGAGAACTAGAAGTTGGGGATGTGGGGGATTCGAATTCTTTCAAGTACCTTTCTGCTAGCAATTTTGCGTTGTTAAATGTTTTTGTTGTTGTCTCGATGTCAGAACTAATTTCAAGTTCATATGGCTTTCTAGCAAAGTCTACTCCTGATATCACCAATTTCCATATTGAGATAAACATTTCTTTGTGTTGTCCGCATTGTTCCGGTGGAAAAAATCTATGAAAACCAGCAAATGCTCGTTCTAGAAATGGAAGAAGGTCTCTACTGTCTCCTCGAGGTGATACCAAGTGGGACAATGTACGTTGTCCTGCTAATGCGAGTCCGTCAAGAGTGGGGCGGGGTTTGTCTGGTAGCATTGATAGAGTGAGTTTTTGTGTTATTTCTTGGCCACGTTGGGGGCTAATATAGTTTGCTTTAAATGAAAATTTTATATTGGGTTCCTGTAAAGCACCCATGAAAGCAACACCAAACGTTGAAGCGATAGGATCGAATGCTGGTTCCTCGGTTTTGGGTGCCGTTATGGCTTGGTGTACCGAAGATAAAGCTCCAGCAACGAGTCCAGAAACTGCTGAGTATACTGCTGAGGTTCCAAGAGAGTTTCCTACAGAATGTAGCATGAGACTATCCTCATATTTTAATTTTCTTAGTTTCTACCAGGATGCCGTTGGAGGCATCGAACATAAAATGGCCTCTGGATTCCCTCCTGAACGGAACCCAAACTGAGTTCCCCTGTCGTAGAGGAGATTGAACTCGACATAATGGGCGCGCATTTTCGTTTGCAGTTCTTTATTAGCAGCGGTGTAGGAAGTCTTGTAACGGCGTTGGTAGATTGGCAAAATAGCATTGATAAAAGTATTTCCCACACTCTGCCACATCCGCAAATCTTTTTCAATATTATCTGTTTGATAGTGATCAAAAAAGATTCCCCCTACACCTCGTTCTTTCTTCCAGTGTGGAATGTAAAAATATTCCTTTGCATTTTTTGAAAATAGAGGGTAGAGGGCAGGGTCATGTGTATCTAAATTATTTTTTGCTACCTGATGGAAATGGGCAGTATCTTCTTCATAGGGAAATCCCATAGGCGTGAGATCGTAACCCCCACCAAACCAACTTCTTTCTTTTGTTTCGATATAGCGAAGATTCATGTGTACAGTAGGTGCGTGGGGATTGCTCATGTGAGTAATCAGACTAATTCCCGTGGCGAAGAAAGGACCTGAAGTTTCATTCGTCGGAAAATGGTCGCCGGAGACCCCAGACCAGTTGACGGCTGCTTTTTCGAAGACCTCACCTCGTATCACGGAGATCTCTCCTCCTCCCCCTGAATGGTGTTGCCACTTTTTTCGTTCAAATCGTTTTGAAGGCTCTAGCGTTTCGAATTCAGCAATGATTGTGTCCCTAAGATTTTTTAAGAACGAAATGATTTTTTCTTTATCATGCATAGTTATCGATCGTTAATTCCTCTGATTGCCCAATTATACATTTGCTTAATTAAGAGTAAAGCTATAGTTTGTAAGAGCGGTTGATAAAACATGTAGTGCGGTTTAAAAGATGTCATTTAAATGACTTCTGCTTTAGTGCTACGCGAAGCGTTTGGAGTGCGAAAGTCCTCTTTCGCTTTATCTTAAATAACAAAGCGAAAGAGGACTTTCGCACTCCAAACGCTTCGCGTGGCAACAGGTGTAAAAATGTATAGGTTGATAAAACACGTAGCGTGGTTCAACAGGTGTCATTTAAATGACTTCTGCTTTAGTGCTACGCGAAGCGTTTGGAGTGCGAAAGTCCTCTTTCGCTTTATTTTAAATAACAAAGCGAAAGAGGACTTTCGCACTCCAAACGCTTCGCGTGGTAACAGAAAAATGTTGTCTCGCAGTATAACTCTCATCTTTACTTATTTTATCACTCTATATGGCATTCTTTGAGTCTATCACACTACTTTTGGCTGGGTCTTTTTTGGGAGGTTTCCTTGGGGCTCTTTCTGGACTCGGAGGAGGGATCATTATTATTCCCTTACTGGTGTTGTGGATGGGGGTAGATATTCATTATGCGATCGGTGCTAGCTTAATTGCAGTCATTGCGACATCTACAGGCTCCTCCGCTGCCTATGTGAAGGAAGGGTATTCCAATATACGCGTCGGGATGTTTTTAGAGACGGCTACCTGTGCCGGTGCTTTGTTGGGAGTTGCCATTGGCAGCTATTTACCCACTCGAATCTTGATGTTTGTTTTTGCTTTGGTTCTTATTTATAGCTCGTTGATGTCCCTCTTTAAAAAAATAACGGAACAGAAAGCGTTTCCTTCCAGCAGGCAGAAGACGATTTTCAACCTTGATGGTTCGTATCCCGTTGGGGACTCTTATCGTGAGTATCACGTCAGAAACATTCCCTTTGGTTATGCAATCATGGTGTGTGCTGGCATTCTATCGGGAGGATTGGGATTGGGAGCAGGGACGCTTAAAGTTGTGGCTTTAGATCAGGTGATGGGACTTCCCTTTAAAGTTTCGACGACGACTAGTAACTTCATGATTGGAGTGACAGCAGCGACGAGCGCAGGTCTCTATTTAGGCTTGGGATATATCGATCCATTCCTCACAGCCCCTGTTGTTCTTGGAGTTGTTGCCGGCTCAGTGATCGGTGTCCGCCTATTGCCTTGGCTGCCTGCCGATGTTTTGAGAAAGTTATTCGCTTTGATACTGCTTGTCATTGCCACACAAATGATCTACAAGGTGTTTAGAACACTATGAATATGCTTCGGTATAACATTATTTTAAGTTTCGTTTTGAGAAGTGGACTTTTTATTTCCATCCTGTTAATTAGTATGGGAATGTGGTTTTCTTTTCTGGATGGTGGTTTTCAGATCGTTGACTATTCCGTTTTTAAAGGAGAACCTGAAGTGTTAAAAACTTTATCAGGCATTCTTGAAGAGGCTTTGCAGCTCCACAGTGGTGGCTTGATTCAGTTAGGAATCCTCTCCATGATTGCGACTCCCGTTTTTCGCGTGGTCTCTTGCCTGGGTATTTTCATTTATCAACGCGATTATGTGTATGTGGGCATTTCAGGAGGTGTGTTGACGATGCTTTTATATAGCTTGTTTTATGGGTGGAAATAACATGTTAGAAAGAAAAAAAGATGAATTGTTAATAGAAGAACGCATCCGCACTATCATTGAAGAGTATGGCGCAGACCCCTCGAGTTTTGAAGGGGAACTCGTGAAACAGATTATGGAAACTGGACTGAGGCTTCTCGATGAGGGACATGACATCGGACAGTTAAAAATGATCAATCGCTCGATGAAGGAAATGCGTTACGCCTATCGTATTTTTAATGAATATAAAGAGGGTCCCTGCATTAGCATTTTCGGTTCAGCACGTACTCCTACAGATCATCCCGACTATATTGCCGCCAGAGAATTTAGTGCCTCTATAGCCCGCCATGGATGGATGTGCATCACTGGAGCTGCTGATGGCATCATGAAAGCGAGTATGGAAGGACCAGACAAAGGACGTAGCTTCGGCCTCTCCATCCGCCTCCCTTTTGAACCCGACAGCAACACCGTGATTGAAGGAGATCCTAAGCTCATTGTGTTTCGTTACTTTTTTACACGTAAATTGATGTTTATGAGCCATGCCAGCGCTTTAGCCGCATTCCCAGGAGGATTTGGAACCCTCGATGAAACCTTTGAAATGTTGACTTTAATGCAAACTGGCAAGGCAAACATCATCCCCATTGTTTTAATTGAAGGAGTAGGGGGAGCTTATTGGCAGCGATGGGCTTATTATATCACTGAAAACTTATTAGAAAATCATTTGATTAGTCCTCATGACGAACGCTTTTTTTACATTGCCCCTTCGGTCGATTCCGCAGTAGAACACGTGTTGAAATTTTATTCCCGCTATCATTCAAGTCGCTATGTTAAAGAATTGTTAGTCATTCGAATGTTGACACCACTATCGAATGAGCAAATAAAAATATTGAATCAAAAGTATCGATCAATTATAGCTAGCGGAGTCATCACCGCCACACCGCCACTTCCGGGAGAAAATGACCACCTTGACCTCCCTCGAATATTTTTCCATCATACCCGTAGGGATTTCGCTAAACTTCGCATGTTGATAGATGATATCAACGATTTTAAGTAAAAATTTAGTGAAAAATATTGGCAAAAAATGCAATATCATGCATCGTTTGATTCTTTGAGGTCCGTCTTTTAGGGGATAGCTTATGAAGTGTCCGTATTGTAGTCATGAAGAATTGAAGGTGACTGATTCTCGCGATTCTTTAGAAACAAACGCCGTTCGCCGCCGACGGGAATGTATAGGTTGTCAAAGACGGTTTACTACTTTTGAAACGATAGAACTCTCTGTAGAGGTAAAAAAGAGGGATGGACGTTATGAAGACTTCGAACAGCAAAAACTCATCAGGGGATTAGAAGCCGCTTGCCGTCATACGACAATCAGTCGAGAGCAGCAAATCGCAATAGCTTCTGCAATTACTTCTGATGTGATGCAGCGGCAGTTGCGTGAGATCTCGACAACGGAAATAGGCGATATGGTCATGAAAAGTTTACAAGGGCTTGACCCAATTGCTTATATACGATTTGCGTGCGTGTATCGTCGTTTTAAAGATGTTAAAGAATTGATGGATGCGATACATTGTATCAGGCCTAAAGATGAAAAAAAGGAGAAGTAGAAATGGTGTTGAAAAAAAGTGAAATCGCTAAATTCAAACAACGACTTGAAGATATGCGTAGACAGTTAACTCTTTCTGTTCAGGGATCTACAGCCAATGTGAAGACACCTGATGAATCTAGCGGGTATTCTCAACACCAGGCAGACCAAGGTACAGATAACTTTGACCGGACTATTACTCTAGAAGTGACATCGCGCGAATATGAGATTTTACGGCAAATTGAACGCGCTCTAGAAAAAATCGATGAGGGCACATATGGAATCTGTGACATTTCGGAACAGGAAATTCCCTTAGCTAGACTGGAAGCGGTCCCTTATGCTACAATGACCGTTAAGGCACAGGAGCAGCTTGAGAAGGGTTTGATCTAATGAAAGCCCCCTCTGGGCGTTATCTGCCCTTGATCGTTGCTATTTTCGTTCTCGTCTTAGATTTTGCTTCCAAGTCCTTTACCCATCATTATCTTCCTTTAATGCGAGTGAATTGGCTATGGTATCCTTATGGCGGAATAGGGGTCTTTAAGGACTTTTTTGGAATAGAATTTTCGATTAGCCATCATATTAACAAAGGGGCTGCCTGGGGCCTTCTTTCCGATTTTCAAATTCCATTAGTTTATGCCAGAATAGCTCTCATTGGCGTGTTGATGGTTTATGCATTATGGTGGAACACCCACAGAGAATGGCGTATTCCGTTGGCTTTAATCATTTCAGGAGCTATTGGCAACGTTATCGACTACTATCTTTATGGTCATGTGATTGATATGCTCCATTTCATTCTATGGGGATACGACTTCCCAGTTTTTAACATAGCCGATAGCGCAATTTTCCTCGGTGTTGCATCGATATTAATCCTTTCGTTTACCGGACAAAAATCGCCATCGAAATTGAAAAAGATTAGCAAATGAACGACCTCAGAATAAGTTCCTACCAGGAGCAGCCCTTACAGGCTTCTAAATGGCTTGAGGTGCAGGCCTTATTGGAAAGCGATGAGATGGCGTTGCTTTTCGATGTTCTAGCTCCATTTTCCCTCTTTCAATGCGGTTCAATCACCCAGCGTGGAATTGGAGGTGAGGAGGGGCAAAAGCAGGCAAAAGCAGATTTTTTATCCCATTATAAAGATTATGTAGAAAGTCTTAAGTCGGGCGAGTTGCCACTTGTATCGAGTTATCAAATCTGTTTTTCATCGGTACTAACAGCTACTAATGACTGCTTGTATGTCATTCCGATCGGGGAAGATCGGCAGCTCATACGCGTTTCTACTCCTGTCATTCAAATGCAAGCTCATACGATTGGCTATTCGCCCATAGATAAAAAATTCCGTTCCATGGTTTTTGGAAGCGATAACATCCCTTGGGGCATTCAGTTTTCCTATCCACAACTATTTCAAGATCCTATTTCAAAACAACCTACATCTGTTAATGATGCTTCAGCTTATCCAAACACACAGCTCTTTCGCTCCTTGCAAAAATGGATGCGTGAGCACACAACCCCCACCCCTTTTGTCGTTGACGGTATCATGACAAATGTCCCAATGAGACTGGGAAGAAAATGTTACTCTTGGGTGAACCGGCATCCACAACTGGTTAGCAAGGGAATTTCTGTCTGCTGATAAAAAGGACAAACGACGCCAAGGACACAAAGGACCTTAACGACGCCAAGGACAAAGACTCTAAGGGAATTAGTGCCTTCAATTGTATGCCAAAATGTCCTTTTTGTCCTTAAGTCCTTGGGTCGTTAAGGTCCTTGGTGTCCTTGGCGTCGTTTGTCTTTTGTCCATATTGAGTTGCGTTAGTGTGTTAATTTTAATTATATTGCAATTTAATTATTTTTATTATATAATGCCGATAGTTTAGTATAATTATGAGGTTTGTGTTAATGGATCCAATAACTACGTTTAACTTTGATGATTATTCGATTGGTAACGAGATGTGCCTAGATAATCCAGAACGCCTTGATTATGTTGATTCATTTTGGCAACGATTTTTCCACCCAATTAAAAATAGAGATTTAAATCAGGAAATCAGAGAGAGAATAATCTCTTTATTTAAAGAGCGGTACGGATTTCATGAGACCGACCATTTTATTAGGATCTGGAATAAAATAGGAGAAAAAATTTGGACTGCTGAATCGATATTAACAGCTGGTGTTTTGCGCAGTATCGACCACGCTTTTAAAAAACAACTGGTTTATCACGGTCCTGGTATAGTTCCTCCACCAGCTGCCATGACAGCTTCTGTAGACGCTTCTGTCCAGTCTTTAATGCTTTCATTGTTGCATGGAGCAACTTTTTCCCGAAGTATACTCAATGTAGATGCTTTTAAAACGATATTCATTAACCATACTCATAATGATTCCAAATTAATGACTGAATTTTTTGAGGGGCTGCAACGAGAGTTTGTCAATTTGGCTGCAAACCTACCTAAAAACAATTCAGAGGAAATCGTGTGGCGTGCTTTCTTTGGGAATTTAGTCGCCCTGCTCCCTTATTGTTACCCCAGAAATGGCTTTAATCTCTCAATTCCAATTTTAAGTAAAAATATCGATGGGACTTATTCTTGCAGTCAAGCCACTTATCACATAGAAGAAATTGACTTAGTTTACAATGAAAGAAATACTCCGATGAAGGCTTTAGGACTCACTTCTAGTGAAGGGCCTCCATTTTTAGTCTATATTGGCACCACCTATCCGGGAGGAGAAGGGTTTGCCGCAACACTTTTAGCTGATTTCACCCCAGGATATTCCGTTGGACAGCATGTGTATGAACGCAATCAAATTGTCATCGACGATTGGTTGAAGGATAAGCAAGGGGTGTCTGTATTTGGAACAAGCCTTGGTGGAGCGATGGCTTTACACACGCTTCATGATTACCATGAAAAAATTTCACGAATTGATGTGTATAACCCACCAGGACTCTATCCAGGACAGTGGGTGAATCAATTAAGTGAAGAGTGTTCGATTAATATCTGGTGTCAATCAGGGGATATTGTCAGTCATATGGGTGTGTGGCCTACCGATCCCCATGTTTCTCTCTATTTGCTCGTTCCTCATCAAGAGGGATTAGATGGCAGCTTGAGTGCTCATGCACGCGCGTTTTCCGGGTGTCCTGACGTGACAGTTCTTAAGCTCGATCCTGAACTAGAGAATGCTAAGAAAATTCGTTCATTTTTAACTTTTCTTCATCAAGTAGGGTCATGGCTCGTTTACGCTGCTTTGATGATCTCTATTTGGATGACTTACCTTATCTCTTCTATTTCAAAACGCCTATTCTAATATCGGTTTCGGTATATAAAAACACTTGACATCTTAAATTGTATTCTGCTACTCAATAGAGTATTGATGCGATGTGCGAATTGAGAAAAATAGACCTCTTTCGAAACTGCAAGCCCGTGCCTGCCCCTTTTCCGGTTAAGCTTTAAAGGGCGGACAAAGGCACAGGCACGGGATTACAGTTTCGAAAGAAGTCTAGTATAAAAAAAACTATACTGCTAAGCATAAGCACGGAAACGCAAAGACGCAAAGCCCCAAAGGCGCAAAGCCTTCGGCCACTTCAGAACAAAGGAGAAGAGTAAATGGAGTTGTTAAGTGATTGCTTCACAAGCTCAACGATCAATTTACCTCAATAATGCTCCTTTATTCTGAGGGAGCCGAAGGCTTTGCGCCTTTGGGGCTTTGCGCCTTTGCGTTTCCGTGCTTATGCTTAGCAGTATAGTTTTTTTATCACAGCTGCAAAGTAGCTGTACGCCTAATCTAAAGACTTATGAGTAGTAGGATGGAGGCAAAGGCACAGGCAGAGGCACGGGATTACAGTTTCGAAAGAAGTCTAATACAAAAAAAGGAAGGCAATGTGGGTGTCATAAATAAGTGTTTAGATAGAGTTGTTAATTTTTTTTCTGTTGCTATTGTTTTCGGAACACAACTACAAACTTGTTTATATGCCGATTGCGGATACCCCGATCGCGTCTGGGTCGATGCTGAATACCTTTATTGGGCAATTCAAGATTCTCCCGAGCCTGTACCTCTAGTTTTTGAAGGAGACTCAGAAACGGCTGTACTTTCAGATCCACATTCATTTGTTGTGTTAGGTGGAAAACACGTCAATCTGGATTGGCGTTCTGGCGGTCGATTTGAACTTGGTGCTTGGTTCGATGAAGATTGTTGTTTAGGTCTTGCCGCTGATTATTTTTTCTTGCCAAGCGGGTGGAAAAAAAAATCAGTGTTTTCAAGTGGTTTAGAGGGATCTCCATTTCTATTAGTTCCTTATTTTAATGCAGCTGATGATGGCGCGGAAGCATCATTCCCAATAGCTAGTTCGGTTGGAGATCCTGCAGAGTATCTAGAGCCCTTTTCGGGACGAGCCACTCTGAAGATAAAGAATAGAATGCAAGGTGCAGAATTGAATGCCTTGAGTTTCTATCCATGCTGTTGCGAATTGAATGTGACTTGGCTTGCCGGTTTTCGTTATTGGAATTTCAATGAGACGTTATCTTTTGTGGTGAATTCTCCTTTCGTTGGCGAGCCAGATAATGTGTTCATCACAACAGATAGATTTACTGCTGAGAATAATTTTTATGGTGGACAAATTGGAGTCCTCCTCGATTACGCTTACGATTGCTTCTTTGCTAATGTAAAAGGTAAAGTCGCTCTAGGAGCTGATTGCGGAACAATTGAGATTTATGGTAATCTAGAGACTAACGAGTATTTGCCGGGCATTCATAATTATAAAGGAGGACTCTTTGCACTGCCAAGTAATATTGGCAAGCATTCAAAGACAGTCTTCTCTGTCATTCCAGAAATCAATGTGAACTTGGGTTTTGAGGTTTCAGATAATGCTCGGATACAGGTTGGATATACGTTCTTCTACGTGAGTAACATGTTTTGGGCGGGTAAGCAGATCGATCCCAATCTCAATCTTTCTCAGGCTCCAGCAGATGGATACCCAACTACTCCAGCTGTGCCACCAGCTCCAGTGTCATTGCAAAAAGCATCGAATTTATGGGTACAAGGCGTGAGCGCTGGATTTGAGTTTAGATTCTAAGTAACTATTCTAATTCGACCACACAATTTTTTTATTGTTCGAAAAACTTTTTTTATATACATTCCGTTTATATGAACAAAGGGGTGTTTTATATGAAGTTTTCTCGATTTACGCTTTGCTGCCTACTTATTTCTGGGCTATTTGCTCACTGCCCTGAAAGGGGATTTTCCGCTACCTATACAGTTAACGTTAACACTGATAATGCTGTCAATACAGGAGGAAGTGGATCTGGAAACAATGGTGACCTTCGTTATGTTTTAAATTTAGTCAATGGAACACCCCTTGATCTCACTCCAATAGTCGTTTTTCAGCTAAGCTCTGGATTTGAAACAATTTCTATCAATGGATTGCTTCCCTTACTCAATCTCAATGACACTTCAACCCTATTTACCATTGATGGAAGTAACTCCGCTGGTTCCGGAACTCCCATCACTATCAATGGACAAGATACTTACCCAGGTTTGTTTGCATCCGAAGGGACATTTGAAATCAGTGATTTAAGCGTAATAAATACGATCGCCAGAGGAGGTAATGGAGGCTCAGGAGGAATGGGAGCTGGGGGGGGACTTTATATTCAAGCAGGAAGTGATGTTACCCTTTCTAGTGTCAATTTTATTAATAACAATGCGCGTGGAGGTAATGCTCTACCGGTGGGAACTGACGGTGGTGGTGGCATTGGCGGCGGTGGAATAATGGGTGCAGATGTAGAATACTCTTTCACCCAAGCAGGAGGATCCGGAGGTGGCGGCATCGGCGGCATAGGAGGCTCTGCTCCCCCAGAGCTCACATTAGGTAACATCGCCTCTCCAGGGGGTGGAGGCGGAGGCCTCGCTCCAGAGGGAACAGGAGGAACAACAGGTTCTCCTAATGGACTTGCTGGAGGTGCCTACGGGGTTCTCGGGAGCCCTCAAGGAGGAAATGGCGGAGGTGGAGGCTCTGGAGGGGCGCTAGGAGGAGGCGGCGGTCAAGGAGGAGCAGCTGCCACCGTCAACGGAGATCCAGGCATCGTCATCGGGGGGGGTGGAGGTGGTTCCTCTATAATTGATGGAGCTCCTGGAGATGGTGGACAAGGAGCACCGTTTGGCGGAGGAGGAGGCGGAGGGGGAGGCTCCATTACAGCTACAGCTGCACGTGGAGGTAATGGTGGTAATGCCGTTATTTATGGCGGCGGCGGCGGTGGTGGCAGCACTGTAAGCAACACTTCAATCGGTGGTAGTGGAGGTCGAGGAGGATTTGGAGGCGGCGGGGGCTGTGGAGGCTCAGCAGGAAGTTTAGAGGGTGGAGACTGTGAGGCCATGACGGCAGGCTCAGGAGGCACAGGGGGCTCAGGAGGTCGAGGAGGATTTGGAGGAGGAGGAGGCGCTGGAGGGGGCGGTTTTATTCCAGGCGGTGGCGCTGCTGGAGGCATCGGAGCCGGAGCCGGAAGCGCCGGAACTCAATTCTCAAATGGCGTCGGTGGTGGCGGCGCTGGCCTTGGAGGAGCTATTTTTGTTGAAAATGGAGCGACCCTTAGAATTGAAAACGACGCTTTAGACGTAAATGCTATCTCAGGAGGAACGGCAACAGGAGGTATTGGATTCATCCGTGGAGCAGGAGCAGCTTCTGGCATCTTTGCTATGAATGGAGCGTCGCTTACTTTCTTGCCTACTGGAATGATGACGATCTCTAGTAGTATTGGAGATGATAGTGCATCGACATTGCCGGGAACAGAAGGCTACACCCCTGGAAGCGGTCCTGGAATAGGAATTACCATGGATGGACCAGGGACCTTAGTTTTAAGTGGTGTTAACACTTATCTAGGTGACACTACACTCTCAGACGGCACTGTTGAAATTTTCGCAGACACTGGACTTGGGAACAAAAACTCAACTTTAATCTTTGATTCTGGAACTTTATTAGCAGGTGCAGACCTTGTTCTAAATAGGCCTATCACTGCAGCTCTTACTGGATCCATTGATACTAATGGCTTTGATGTGATTTTAGAACAATCTATTTTAGGTCCGGCAGGGATTATTGTAGAGGGTGGAGGAACCTTATTTTTAGAAGGACGCGATGGTGGACCCACAGGTGGAACTCTCGTTACCGATGGGACCACCGTTGCGGTAAACACGCAATATCCATTGGGATCTCAGCTTACCCTTGATAATGAAGGAATTCTTCAGGCAATAGGTTCATTTGGACTAAGCATTAATACTATAATTGATGCAGGTGGCGGTGTCATTGATACTAATGGATTTACGATTTTAATCGGACCTACTTTTCTATCAGGCGTTGGAGATCTGACAAAAACAGGATCAGGCACCCTATCTTTACAAGGTAATAATGCTAGCTTTTCAGGAAATGTCACCATTGAGGAAGGAATTTTAGCATTAGATGGTAGCGTCAATTTAGGGACGGGGACTGATCTTTTCTTTGCAGGAGGAGAGCTTTTTGCAAAAAATGATCTTACGTTGGGTCAATCCATTTTTCTTAACAGCGACGGAATCATTGACACGGGAGGTAATCTTTTAGTATTAACGGGCTCTGTTTCCGGTGCTAGTAACCTCATTAAAATAGGTGATGGAACCTTAGCTCTACAGGGTGTAAACACCTATACTGGAAACACCATTGTAGAAGATGGTGTTGTTGCCATTACTGCAGAAGCTAATTTAGGAGCCAATGGCAATGAACTTATCCTTGACGGCGGAACTCTTCAAATAGACGCTCCCTTGACGATCGCTCATCATAATATCGTTTTAGAGGATAGTGCGATAGATCTTAATGGAAATGATCTAACTATTTCATCTCAGATCTCTGGTCCTGGAGATCTTGAGATCATTGATAGCATTCAAAATTCTTCAATTCTCACACTCAGCAACGCAAATACGTATACAGGAGACACAATCCTTGAAGATGGAGTAATCCTTGCTATCAGTAATGATGACAATCTAGGAGTCGGAGGGAACCTCATTCTTGTATATGGAACTATTAAACCATTAGCAAATTTAACTCTCAACCGCTCTGTCATTGTGTTAGGAAACAGTGGCATAGAACTTAATAGTTTTGATGTAACAATAAACGCTATTGAAGAAGGAAATGCAAATGCAGCTTTTCATGTTGATGGTACCGGCTCGGAAGAGTTAACTGTACTCAATTTAGCTGATTTTGCAGGTGATCTTTTTATATTTGACGCTACTTTAATTGCTGGATATGGAGGGACAATTGGTACAGAAGGAGCACTTTTTCTTTCAAATGCAACGTTTCAGGCAGCAGCCAATCTTCACATCGATAAATTTATCAGCCTACAACAACCTAATGGGACACTTGATACCCACGGATTTAATGTAGTTGTCGATCAAGAAATTAGTGGTGCCGGAGATTTGATAAAAAAAGGTGCTGGTAGCCTTCAACTCTTTGATTTTAACAGTTATTTCGGAGATACCATTATTGATGAAGGAACATTGATTATCGGCAGTGATGCCGCATTGGGAAACAATGGAATTCTTATCTTTGATGGTCCAGGAGGAACACTCCAAGCATTAGATAGCTTTGCAATTAACAGGTCAGTCGAGTTAAATGCAGCAGGAACTTTTGATACCCAACTATTCGATTTAACAATTACTCGTAATATTGAAGGGGTTGGTGACCTAATTAAAGTAGGACTTGGATCCCTGATCCTAACTGATAGCAATAATAGTTATTCAGGTAGTACCAGAATTAATCAAGGAACCTTAATCGTTGGCCTTCCTCTTATTAGTTCTGATGTGATCGTAGGAGCAGGCACGACCTTCCAGGGGGCTGGAACTTTTGGCGATATCACTAGCAATGGAACCCTCATTCCAAGAAATGGGAACTCTACCTCAATGATCGCAGAGAACGTCACGTTGAATAATGGATCTGATTTAATCATCCAAATTGACAGTCCCGATGACTACGACACCCTCATCGCTAATGGAACCATCACCATCAATAATGGAAGCACATTATTTTTAGATATTGAAGACGGCGAGTTTGATCCCGATGTCGATACATTTACAATTATTCAATCAGACCCTGACTCTCTTCCGTCTCTAACTGGAACGTTCAGTACAGTGATCACCGATCTACCTAGACTAATTCCAGAACTTACCTACCTACCAGACGAGCTTATTGTTGCTTTCAGTGAAAGCGCCATTATACCGATTATTCCTTGCGCAAGTTCAAATGTGCATAAAACAGCTGCTTACATCGACCGCCTAATTCCTTTCATCATACCGGGAAGTGATTTAGATCTTCTCAACGAAGTCCTTGTCTTTGCAACCTCAAAAGAACTTGTCGACGGGATCGACACCCTCCATCCTGCTTCTTATAACACCTTATTGGTTGCACAAGAGCAAACGATCCTAGGAGTAAGAAATACAATATTCAATCATATCGATGAATTGCGTTTTATATGCCCAAAAAGCCATCTATGCGCACTTTCTACATGGTTGACTCCAATTAATATCACTTCCCGTCAGCTTTCGAGACGTGGAGAGGCTGGTTATAAAGGATATATGAATGGCGTTGTGGGAGGAATTGATACCTTGTTTACTCGCAACTTCCTCTTCGGCATCAATGCTGGATATACTGACACACGTGTGAATTGGACGACTCCTCAGGGAAGGGGAGATATAGAAATGGGATACGGAGGCCTCTATGCGCGTTATTTCAACGGTTGCCTCTTTGCCGATGCCAATGTGACATTTGGAGGAGGACGTTTTAAAGGACATCGCCACATCTTTGTAACCTCTATTGAAGGCACTATCGATCGCCATGCCACAGGTAAATGTGATACATTCCAGGTTGACAGCTATCTAGATGTAGGAGCCACATGGCACAACTTTTGTGGGGTGGATGTGACACTCCTTGCTTCTTTAGATTGGGTTTATACCTATGAAAAAAGCTTCCATGAGTCAGGAGCAGGAGATCTAGGACTTGATGTTCGTGGAAAAAGCAGTGACCTGTGGAATCCAGCCTTAGGCTTCCTATTATCTAAACGCATCTGCAATTGGGTACCAGAAGTCGGTTTGGCTGTTAAATACTACGGACGCACTAATGGACGTAGCACAACATTTAGCTTTTTGAATGCTCCAGCTCCTGGATCAGCAACCGTTGAAGGGATATACCCTTCAGAATTTAGAGTCGTTCCACAAGCATCGCTGACAGGGCTTTTCTGCAATGATCGCTTTTCAGTTCAACTTGGTTATAATGGAGAATATTCCGGAGATTATGTTGAAAATGACTTTATGCTAAGCTTAGGCTTCACCTTCTAAAGATTGACATTAAGATGGAATATGCATTACAATCTCCTTTCCTGCTTGTTTATTAAGGAGAGTAAAGTATGGATCCTAAAATTTATTCAAATTTAGAAGAAATTTCGGGTCCGTTTAAAGGCATCCTATTAGATGCTTATGGGGTTTTTTGGGGCGGTGGCGGAGTGGGTCAGCTCCCCGGTTCCAGAGAGGCAATGAAAAGACTTGTGGCTGCTGGTAAGATCGTTGGCGTCCTCTCGAATGCAACTCGGCTTGTCTATGACGAGATTGAAAAACTTAAAGCTCATGGTTTTTTTCAGGGAGAACACTTTCATTTTTTTATCACTTCAGGCGAGTTAATGAAAGAATTATTCTCTCGTGGTGAGTTTCCTTTTTCTGTGTCTACTAAGAAATTTTATCTTTTCGGTGAGCAAAATTCGAAATTAGCCTTCCATCGAGCTATTTTTAACAATACCTTTTATGAAGAGACAGATAATCTACTAGAAGCTGATTTTATTTATATTTCCGTCCCTCAGATAGGTGGTGAGGATCAAACAGATAGAGAAGTTTTTAGAAAACAGGTGGAAAGTCTTCTGCATGCGAAGATCCCAATGGTGTGCGGCAACCCCGATCTTTTTGCTCACGAGGGCAACCCTCCAAGAATGGTTGTACGCCAGGGATCTATTGCAGCTCTTTATGAAGAACTTGGGGGAGAGGTCTTCTACATCGGTAAGCCCTCAACAAAAATGTATTTTGCCGCCATGGAAAAATTTACCCAGTATCAAATTACCAATACTAAAGATGTTATCATGGTCGGAGATACGCCAGAGACTGATATTCGTGGAGCTAAAAGATCTGGCATCGCTTCTGCTCTTGTCGTAAAAACAGGAATTATGGCAGAAAGAATAGGGCATCATGGTTGGGAGGAGGCACTTAAAATCCTTTCTTCAGATGACATCCCTGAATTTTTTATTCAACAAATGGGGGAAATATGACTTTTGAATTACATCCTAACTTAGCAAAAAGACAATTCGTTATCGACCTACCTCTGTGTAGAGTTATTTTAGAGGACGACACCAATTACCCTTGGTTAAATTTGATTCCTCGTCGTCCAAACGTCTTTCGAATCATGGATTTAGAGCCAAAAGACCAGCTTCAATTGTTAAAAGAACTTGATATGGCTCAAAAAATCTTATGGGAGCTTTTTTCTCCAACTCAACTTAACGTAGCTGCTATTGGAAATAAAATACCCCAGTTGCATGTGCACGTGATTGCGAGAAAAGAGGGAGATCCCGCTTGGCCGGGAACCGTTTGGGACCACCCTGTAAGAAATAAACACACCCCAGAATCATTAGAAAAATTGACTCAGCTTCTACATCATCGCTTTGCCAGTTTTCCATCTTCGATGTAGTCGATCCTATCGGCAAAACCCACGATTCGCGAATCGTGGGTGATGATGATGAGAGTAATTCCTTTTTTTGTGACCATGTTCTTGAGAAGGGTCATGATTTTATGTCCTGTAGAGACATCGAGAAAGCTGGTTGGTTCATCGCATACAATAATTGATGGATCGTGAAGCATTGCTCGAGCTATTGCCACCCTCTGCTGCTGTCCTCCGGAAAGTTGAGTTGGGTAGACACCAATCTTATCGCCCATCTCAAACTCAACCAGCAGTTCTTTCGCTCTTTCTAAAGCTTCAGGCTTGGGTGTCCCTAGAATCACAAGAGGGACTGAGATGTTTTCTTCACACGTCAATGTGGGAATAAGATTGAATGTCTGAAAGACAAAACCAATATTTTTTCCTCGGTAATGTGTTTTTTCTGCGTCTGGGAGATGATTGAGATCAACACCGTTGACAAGGCATTCTCCCGAACTCTGCGTAAGTATCCCCGCTATAATTGAGATAAGTGTCGTTTTCCCTGAGCCCGAAGGGCCCATTAACATTTGAAGTTCCCCTTGGTTGATCTCAAGATTAATGCCTTGCAAAGCCTCGACGCGTGTTGGTCCTTCTCCATAGTGTTTGTGGATATCTTTGCATATGATAATTGGTTTGGGTTTTGTCATACAATTAGCTCTTAAACACGATGGCAGGATCTAATTTAACGACTTTTCTCATGCAGATAAATGCGGCAAATAAACTGATAGATAAAATAGAGAAAAGGCTTATAAAATACAAATAAAGAGGCATGCTGAATGAAAGTTCTGTCCCCTTTGTGAGGTAACCAAAAAGTCCTGCGGCTCCCATTCCAATCCCCCAGCCAATAATGCTGACAAAAAAGGCTTGCAAAAGCACAATTTTCACCAACATTATATTATCGGCTCCCATGGCCTTAAAAACGGCAAAATAGGGAAGGTTATCAATCGTGAAGTTATAGAGAGTTTGCCCTGCAATCGCAGTACCAATGATAAAGCCTAAAAGAATGGCGACGCCAAAATTGACAAAAATCCCCGTGTATTTGATGTAGTAAGAGAGCGTCAGCATTTTGACTTGCTTTGGAGTGTAGGCTGCAAATCCTGTTTGCATGCGAATGCGACGGCAAACTTTTTCAGGATCTTCTCCTTTTTTAGTGTGTGCGATGATGAAGGAAAGGAGTTTTCTCTGAGCCGGGACGAATAGGGTTGCCCGATCATAAGTGGTATAAATGACTGGTTGCGATTGAAAAGTACGAGAAACTTGGCAGATTCCAGAGACGTAAGCTCGATGGTCATTTAGCTCCATGATCGTTCCTACCTGAAGCGGGATAACCCCCTGAGCTGTTTCAACAGCCAATTTTGTTTGTGCACCTACCTGATCGACAATGACAGCATCGGACATTCGAAGGCTTTTGAGATTCCCTTGAAGCATAATAGGAGGGCCACCAATTAAAGTGGCATCATCAATGCCAATAAGGACACAAGTTTGGAATGTGCCATTTTGTAGGCGTGCTTGGATGAGTCCTTTATAGAGAGGGACGGCCCATTCAATCCCATCGATACCGCGCACTCGATAGAGATCAGTATCTTTGAGCGGTTTGATATCATCGATAAATTGGACTGTAGGGTCCATAATCCAAATATCTGGTTGAGAGGTGTCTGTGATGAATCCAACGGTGCGGTCAACGATTCCTATGAGGATTGCTGCCTGTTGCGTGATAATAAAAGAGGCAAAGCAAAGTCCAAGTATAATGCTAATGTATTTCACTTTATCGCCGATGAGCATTTTTAGAGCGAACATCATCATTGCCAATCTCCTCCAAGGGCTTTGTAGATGGCGATCAAATCGGAGACTAAATTTTGCTGGCTATCTGTAAATGTGTATAAAGAGGCTAGCCAGGCTTTTTTAGATTCTAACACTTGTGTGTAGTTTGTGAGTCCTGATTGAAAAAGATCTGCTGTTAACGAAAGTATTTTTCCGTTAGCTTCAATTTCCCGTTCCAGGTTTTTATTGCGTTTCTCTTCATTGAAATAGATTTCTAATGACTCTTCAGTCTCTTGTAGAGCCGCAATCACGCTTTGTTGATAGCTATAATAAGCTTGATTGCGCAAAGATGTTTGTGCGTCGATGGTGGAGACTCTTTTACCAAAATCAAATAAGGGCAAAACGACTAAACCTCCAATCCCAGCAAGCATGCTCGAGGGAAGGAATAGTTCACTCAGTCTATTGCTAGCAAACCCCATGTTAGCTCCTTGTAGTGGGTTGGAAACGAATGAAGAACTCGATCCAGAAAGAACTACCGAAGGGAATAAATCTGCTACGGCGATTCCTATTTGTTCTGTGGCCGCTGCTAGTTGTCTCTCAGCACTTTGGATATCGGGTCTTCTACGCAATAGTTCAGAGGGAATTGCCACAGGAATTTTCCCTTCTGCATGAGGAATGGGTCTCTCTATCTTAAATTCATCGTAGATTGTTTCTGGAAGCGTACCAAGAAGAACTCCTAATGAATAAATAGATTGTTTCAAAGCTGCTTGAACGAGTGTTAATTGAGCTTTATCGGCCTCAAGTGATACTAAGAAACCTCCTGTCTCTTGTTCATTTGTTAAGCCTGCTTCAAATCTAGCCTGAGAAAGAGCAAAAAGTTCTTCATCTAAAGCGATTGTTTGGATGGCGATATCTTGTTTTTTTTGATAGGAGCAAATAGTTGCATAGGTCGTCGTGACTTCGCTGATGATTTCAATTTTTATTCCTCTCATTTCGTCTGCAGTCGCTTCCCACAAATCGTAAGAAGCATCGGCGGATCTACGGAATTTGCCGAAGAGATCAAATTCCCAGATAATGTCAAATTGTCCCTGAAAAAAGTTCCGGAGAGGAGAGCGAGTTCCTATTTCCTGGATGGGAAATCCTTGGCTTTCCCGGCTTCGGCTTGCATAAGAAACAGCATCGAGTTCTGGCAAAATTTGCGTGAACTGGACCCAATAGAGAAAACGGGCTTGATAGACTCGTTCTAAAGCAATTTTATAATCGTAGTTTTGAGCAAGAGCCAAATCGATTAAATAATCGAGGAATGGGTCGTTAAAAGTTGTCCACCAGTGATTTAAGTTTTCATCTTCAATCTCTTCTGTTTTTTCTGGCTCATTTTCATTATATACTTCTGGGAGTGAAACACAGGGAGGAGCGTAATCGGGGCCAACTTTGCACCCGGAAAGAATCATGAAGATAAAAAAAGAGAGATACCGAAACACATTCATTTGTGGTAATCGTTAATTGGTTTTGATTCGATAAAAACATCTAAAACTTGACCTGTATATACAGGCAGATCTCCTTTGTCAAATTCATAAAGAACTTCAAGAACTCTTGTGTCTACTCTCTCGACGGTTTCTCCTGTAAAAGAGCCTTTGGGAATCATGTAAGGTGAGATGTAAGCAAACCGTAAGGGGATGCTGATGTTTCTATTCCCTCTTACGTAAGCAGTCGCACGACTTCCTGCTTCATAGCGCCACGCATCATCTTCGTCGATATCAATTCTGACTTGCAGGGGAGTAACCTTACCCATCAAAATAAGAGATCCATTTTGTGCTGTTGCCCATGTTGACTGTGAAGAAATAAAAGGAATAATAGGAGCTATCTCGCCGACGTGAATATTGATTTGAAGGATCTCTCCGCTGATAGGAGCTCTAATAATAGATCTTTCAATATTAACTTCAATTTCTTGCAGATTTTTTTGTGCAACTGCAAGATTCACCTCAGCTTCTAAGTAGGCATAACGCGCTTGTTGATAAATTTGTTCGCTGACAGCTTTGGTGTCTTTCAAGCGTTGATAAAAGGAAAATTGCTTTTGTTTGTCTTCTAAGTCAATTTTAGTCAACTCCATATTGGCAAGAGCTGTTTCGCGCTGCGCTTTAAAAAGTCTCAAATCTAATTCGAAGAGAATATCGCCGGCATTGACGAAGTCTCCTTCTGAGTGATAAATCTTTTCAACAATCTCATTGAATGGAGTGCCAATGGAGATGTTTTCGGAAGAGGCTTCAATCATCCCCGAAGCAGCAATCGAATGAGCGTAAGGAGAGATTGCAGGAGGGAATATAATGGGAGGTGTAGGTACCGGCTTCTGGCTCCAATAGACGGTAAACAAGCCAAAAACAGCTCCCAGGATAGCAAGAAGCGGTAGTAGATATTTCCTAGTCAACAAGAATCTCCGTAAGTTTCATTTATTTCTGCCCAGCTCCTAAATACGACAGACTACGGAATTTTGTATTCTCATGCAAGTTTATACCGAAGAGATGGGCGGAAACGAGAATAAGGCGAGTACAGGATATGTAGGATCAGGGAGGATATGAAGGATCGTTGATGCTAGCTAAAAAAATAAGTAATTACTTAGCTTGCAAGGAGATTAAAAATGTTTTTACATCTTAATTCCACCCATTTCTGTAGCTAGCATCAACGATCCTTCATATCCTCCCTGATCCTACACATCCTGTACTCACCTTATTCTCGTTTCCGCCCATCTCTTTGGTCTTTGCCTATCTTGTTATTTTATTTGTTTTTATGGATGAATGCGATGTGCGGATTTTTCAAGCAGGATTGCGGAAAAAGGTTCTAACGTATAGCTTGCTGTTTCCAGCGGCATCCGATCGTTCTCGAGAAAAAAATCGTTGGGAGAGGCGTTAGCGGTATTGACAACCCATCGCCAATGCATCGATTGCGTTGTTTCCGAAGGAAGAGTCACCGTAATAGGTTGAGAATGTGCATTAAAGGCGATGTATAGGTCCTTTGCGTGAATATTATCTTTAAGCGTGAAAGCAATAAAAGGAATAGGGTTGTTCCAGTTTGGGTGAAAGGGAGTGGTTCCATGCCAATCAATGTCTGTGGGAGAGAGGAACGAAGTGTGTTTTAGGGTGGGATGTTTTTTACGGAAATCAATAAGCCCACGATAAAAGCGATAAAAAGAAGCATTTTCTTTTAACTTATCCCATAGAAACCAATTGATGGGAGCATCATGACACCAGGTGTTGTTGTTTCCTCCCTTGGAATGTCCATACTCATCTCCCATTTGGAGCATTGGTATTCCTTGTGAAACGATAAGGGCTAGATGAAAATTTCGCATCTGCCGTTCTCTTAAAAGTATCATTTCTTCGTCTGTCGTCTCTCCTTCGACTCCACAATTCCAACTTTCGTTGTCGTTTGTCCCGTCTCGATTATCTTCTCCATTGCTTAGATTGTGCTTTGTATTATAGCTGACGAGATCTGCTAGGGTGAATCCATCATGGGAAGTGATGAAATTGATGCTACTATAGGGTTTCCTATTGCTATAAAGATCTTGTGAACCACAAATGCGCATTGAAAATGTACTTTGGGAGTGGGGTGTGCCTTTAATGAAAGATCGAACAGAATCCCGGTATTTGCCATTCCATTCGCACCAACGCACAGTTTGAGGAGCAAAATGTCCTACCTGGTATAAACCATCAGCATCCCATGGCTCGGCGATTAATTTTGTCGAAGCGAGTATAGGGTCGCGGGTGATGGCTTCAATTAAAGGGGCATTTTGAAGGGGATTTCCATTTGTGCCCCTGGTAAGAGCAGAAGCTAGATCGAAACGGAACCCGTCGACATGCATTTCTGTGACCCAATAACGTAAGCAGTCGATGATGAATTCTTGGACGACTGGATGGTTGGCATTAAATGAGTTGCCGCAGCCAGAAAAATTAAAATAACGTTCATGTTCATCTAGGAGGTAATAAAGAGCATTATCGATTCCTTTGAATGAGAGGATAGGTCCTTGGTTATTTCCCTCCGCCGTATGGTTAAATACAACATCTAGAAGCACTTCAATTCCATGTTGATGCAGCGCTTTGACCATGGTTTTAAATTCATCGATTGCGGCTCCCGGCTTCATCGAGGTTGCGTAGCGCTGCATTGGACTAAAAAAATTGACTGTAGAATATCCCCAGAAGTTATAAAGAGGGGAATCGGAGGCTAAGTTTGGATGGGCTTGGAGGTATTCCATCTCATTGAATTCTTGGATGGGAAGCAATTCGATCGCATTGATACCAAGATCGAGGAGATGAGGGATTTTTTCGATGACTCCGAGAAACGATCCTGGTTTGTTCACTTGGCTGGAAGGAGATTGAGTGAATCCTCTCACGTGCATTTCATAGATAATGAGGTCGTTGATGGGGATACTTGGTCGGCTTTCACCTGTCCAATCAAAATCAGTAGGAAGAGAGATTCTTCCAAGGGGGTGGTAGTTTTTATTTTTTCCCCAAATAATTCCCGCATCGACATCTTTGGCATAGGGATCTAGGACAAAATGTTGGTTTTTATTCAATGGAGGATCGATTTTATAGGCGTAGAGCAGTTTCTCATCGAGATCAGAAATAGCGATATGCCATACTTGCCCCGTGCGATTTTTTTGTGGGCATAAGGGATATTCCGCGACACATTTTTTGTTTTGTGGATCAAAAAAACAGAGTGTCACCTTTTTAGCATGTGGCGAAACGAGTGAAAAATTGAGTTTTTCTCCTTGTTTTAAAACGCCAAAAGGATAGGGAGTTGACATGACGTTACGCCCCTTTAATCTTATTCCACGCTTTGTTGTAGATAATCCCCTTTTTTCCCTGATAGCGAATGAGAGTTGCTTTTTTTCGAATTTTTTCCGGTATGAATAAAAGTGGGTTTGTTTTTAGTTCTTCTGGTAGTAGGTCGTAAGCAGCAAGGTTAGGGGTGAAGAAAAATGTGGTCTTCATATTCTCTGCGGCGACACTTCCATCGAGTAAATAGTCGATAAGGGCATAGGCGAGTTCTGGATTAGGTGCCTCTTTAGGGATGGTGAGGAAGTCAATAGCAATTGCTGTTCCCTCTCGAGGAAAGAAGAAGTCGACATTGGGATTCTCTTGAATCACTTGAAGAGTGTCTCCATTATACCCACTAACAACGAGAAACTCACCGCTTGCAATTCCCGACTTATACTGTTCCGATTCGAACTTTGCCAGATTGCGCTTCCATTGGATGATTGTCTCAACGGCATGATCGATTTCATCTGGGTCTACACTGTTGACGCTATATCCTAAAAATATTAAAGCTGCTCCAATCGTCTCTCTGACGTCGTTGAGCATTGTCATTCTACCGCGGTATTTGGAGTCATTAAAGACATCCCAGGAATCTTCGATTTCACTCACCTTGTCTTTTCTGTAAGCGACGCCAGCGATGGAAATCATGTAAGGGACTCCGATCTTGAGAAGCTCGGGAGCAATGGGATTAATGTATTCAGGATCGAGATTTTTTAGGTTGGGTAGCCTTGAATGATCGATAGGAGTGAGCATCCCTTGCTCATTCATCATCTCCATGAAATAACCGCTAGGGATAACGATGTCATAATTGCCTGAACCAAATTTGAGTTTGGCATACATCGACTCATTTGAATCGTAAGTGTCGATGATCATTTCACAGTCATGCTGAATTCTAAATTCTTCGATTAAATCGGTCTTGATGTAGTCACTCCAGATTAGAAGATATAATTTTTGCTTTGAAGACCTGTGGTAAGCATGGTTCAGAAAAAATACAAAGGGAGTAGCAATGAGGATAGTTAGAATAATAATCAATGTTTTTTTCATTATTGATCCTCTTTAGATAGACTCTGGGCAATGCAAACAACAATGACGGTCAACGCAAGGATAATCACCGAAAGAGCATTGATGATTGGAGTAGAACCAAATTTGATCATTGTATACACGTAAATAGGTAGCGTAGAAACCCCTTGCCCCGCAACGAAAAAAGTAATGACAAATTCATCGATAGAAAGCATAAAGGCTAATAGAGCCCCAGAAGCTAGTCCCGGCATCAATAGTGGCAGGAGAATGCGTCGTCCCACAGCCCATCGATTTGCCCCTAAATCTTGAGCTGCCTCAACTAAAGTAAAATCAAAATTCTGTAGCTTTGACATCATGACCATGGTGACATATGTCATGCAAAATGTGGTGTGGGCGATGAAAATGGTGAACAATCCCAAATGAATATTGATGGCTATGAAGAAGAGAAGGAAGCTGATTCCCATGAGGATATCAGGGATGATAAGTGGCACGTAGACCAATCCATAATGGATTTTTTGCAATGGAGTTTTATAGCAATGAAGAGCAAATGCCGCGCACGTCCCCAAAATCGTTGATGCCACCGTTGCCGAAATTGCAATGATGAGTGAGTTGCCAAAAGCTTGCCACACTGTATATTCGTCCCATAGCTTATCATACCACTTGAAAGTGAACTCAGTCCACTGACTGCTAAAACGAGAATCGTTGAAGGAGTTGATCACAAGGACAATGATGGGCAGGTAGAGGAATATCAAGACCAGAAGAGTAACCCAAAAGCTGATTGAATTGCGTTTCATTCTTTATTCCTCAATTCTAATTCGAGCTTTTTGGGACGAGAAGAGAACATGGTAATCGCTAGTAATGGAAGAAAGACGACGAGCGCCAGCAAAATAGAAAGGGCACTAGCTTCAGGCAGATTTCTCTCGACAAAGACTTTTTGCGCGATTCGGGTGCCGATCATTTCGCTGTCGAATCCACCGACGAGATCGGGGATGATGTAGGCTCCTGTCGTCGAGATAAAGACCATCATCGCACCTGTTGAAATTCCCTTGCTGATGCCTGGTAAAAACACCTTTAAGAAGGCTTGGCTTCTCGATGCCCCTAGATCCATCGCCGCCTCAAAAAGTTGGAAATTGAATTTCGAAGCAGCAGCATAGATAGGGAAAATAGCAAAGGGAAGATAGGTATAAATTGTGACCAAAAGAACAGCTCCTAGATGGTACAAAAGCGTTGTGTTAGGACTGATAATATGTAAAAATGCGAGAAGATTATTAAAGAAACCCTCAGGATGGAGCAGTGCCTTCCAAGCAAAAATGCGGATGAGGAAGCTCGTCCAAAATGGGAGCATCAGCATCAAGATTAAAAGCTTTCGGAAACGCTTGGGGGCAATCGCCATTTGGTAGCCGACAGGCAAAGCAAGAAGTATGCAGACAGCTGTTGTGATAGCGCTAATCATCAGCGTGCGGAATATCAAAAGAGTGTAGTCTTTATCAAACAGGTTGCTTATAGCCTCCAGAGACCATCCGGGCTCAATTCCTCCATAGATATCCTGTGATTTCAATGCATAAATAAAAATGATGCATGTAGGAATCAGAAAAAATAAAAGCAGCCACACAAACGATGGAAGAGTGACGAACCATTCGTGTTTTTTTTCCATTCCACCTTTATTCATTTGAAGCCTCAAGGACTTGCGAACGCTCTAACATAAAGCCGTTATCGGCATGCCACCATATCCACACTTCATCTTCCCACCTTATGGGCGCCTCATCGGCAAGGGAGCGGCTGTGATGTTGCGTCACGAGAATTTTACGGCCTAACACGTTAAGACCGAAATGAGTGTGATCTCCTTTATAGATCACTTCTTTTACAACACCTGGAAATGCATTATGAAGTGGATTTTCTTTTGGTGGAGTACGTGAAAGTTGAATTTTCTCCGGACGTACGCTTAAATGTACCGCATCGCCCTTTTTGAGTTTTTTATCATTGAAGCAGAGAATAGGGGAAAAATCTTTTACTTTTAACCGGGTATAATCGTTTTGCGGAATCTCTTCCACAACACCTTCAAAAAAGTTGGTATCGCCAATGAAATCGGCAACGAAAGTATTGTTAGGTGTTTCATAGACCTGTACAGGCGTTCCAATTTGCTCCAGTTTCCCTTTGCGCAATACGGCAATCCGATCGCTCACCGCCATTGCCTCTCCTTGATCGTGTGTGACAAAGATAAAGGTGATCCCCACCTCATCATGGATGCGATCGAGATCCAATAGCATTTTTTGACGCAGCTTGAGATCGAGAGCAGCAAGAGGCTCGTCGAGAAGAAGGATTTGTGGGTGGTTGACAAGAGCGCGGGCGATAGCGACCCGTTGCTTTTGTCCACCGCTGATATTATCTGGTTTTTTGTATGCTTGCTCTTCCATTTGGATGAGAGCTAGCATGCGTTCTACTTCGTTTTTGATTTCGTTTTCTGGTCGGTTGGCAATTCTGAGGCCGAAAGCAATATTTTCCCAGATCGTGAGGTGTGGGAAGAGGGCATAGTTTTGGAAGACGGTATTGATTGGACGCTTGTTGGCAGGGAGATCAGTAATGTCTTTACCATCGAGAATAATACGTCCCGATTCTGGTTTTTCAAAGCCAGCAAGGATGCGCAATAGCGTCGTCTTACCACATCCGCTCGGACCAAGAAGGGAGAAAAATTCCCCTTTTTTTATTGAAAAAGAGACGTTATCAAGAGCCTTACTCTCTTTAAAACGTTTGGTGATATTCTCAAAAATAATGCTCTCAGGATTCAATTTGCCTCCGAATGTTTGAGTAACGAATCTCGCCCCGCAGTATAACGCGAGTTTTGGATAAGCAACTCAAGTTTGACTCTTAACCACTTCGTGGTAAAGAGCCAAACTCAAACGTCGCATTTCATAGCCTAAATACTGCTTATCCATTAAAAGTTAGAACGATATAAGCGGTTTTCAACTTCTCGCTTATCCAAAACTGGCGTTGTTTACATGATAACCAATGAACTCT
>JABDDS010000023.1 GCA_013287465.1 Chlamydiota bacterium
TCTTTTCCAGAAAAATCACCGACAGAAATTGGTGTCGCTGAATGTTGGCTCAACGAGCCAACATCAACAGCCGCAGCGATTTCTGCGTGCTTTTTTCCTTTCCAAAATGGGATCACTAGTAGATCTGCGGCTTTACGCCCCGATAAGGAAGAAACTGTACTAATATCCATATTGATTCACCTCAGAATGGAGGAGCTTCTTCATCTACTTCTGAATGCGCCCGCCCTTGTCCATAGCTCGAGCTTGGCTGATTTGCAGCAGCTCCAGCATAAGGTGCAGAAGTGGACATTCCATAATCACTAAACGATTGGTTTGCATTGGATGCCGCTTGGCTTTGTCCCTGTTCAGCTCTAGATCCTTCCGGGTTACCAAATGGACTAAATTTCAAGATATCAGCGGTAATGTCGAGGCTTACTTGTGAACGACCTTCTTTATCGGTCCAGATTTCAGGTTTTCCCATCTCCCCTATCACGATAACAGCAGAACCCTTATCGAGATGTGCAATCATCTTGTCAAAACGGTCTCCCCAAACGGTGACGCGCCACCACATCGTTTCCTCTTTTCCACCTTTACGTACATTCACCGCCACATTAAAAGTGGTGACTTTTAACCCCGAAGCTGTAAAGCGAGACTCTGGTTTCTTACCGAGACGTCCAGCTATTTGCAAAATATTCATACTTCCCTCCTTCTATTGAAAAACAGATCTTACTTATACCAGCTTTCGTGTTTTCATACCATTTTATTTTTATTCTCTAATTCTTTTGAGGATGGAGCGATGGGCGCTACTGATTTCCTGATCATTTCGATCGATCGCCTGTTGAATCAGTTTTACACTAGACATCACAGTGGAGTGGTCTTTAGAAAAGAAGTCGCCAATTTTTATATATGGCATCTTGAGTAAAGAACGGCATAGATACATTGCTAACTGCCGAGGAAGAACCCGGTCGCGAGTTTGCACCTTGCCTAAAATATCTTCCTTGCGGATACCAAAAAATTCAGCTACCCCCTGGACAATATGCATCGGGGTTATAGCTGATTCCGCTTCCTCTTTAAGTAAATCATCTAGAAGCTGTTGAGCGACAGGCAATGTCACTTCCCCCTCCAACTTATTGAGATGGGAACGCAGAATTAAAGCCTCTAAGGCTTTATTTATAGCTGTTGATGTCGTAAACGATTTAAGTAGAAATTCGGCCACCTTGGCATTGAGAGAAAAATTCATCGCTGCAGCTTTTTCAGCTAGAATTAGAGCCATTGCCTCCTTGTGAGGAGGTTCGACTGGAAGGACAATTCCCCACTCGAAACGACTGATAAGACGAGGTTCAATATGCTGCAGTTCACCAGGAGCGCAATTGGCACTCAAAATAATCTGTTTTCCCATTGTATACAGCGTATTAAACGTATGGAATATTTCCTCTTGAGTCGCTCCTTTACGGGAAAGCAGATGGACATCATCTACGACCAAAGCATCAATATTGCGATATTCCTGGCGAAAGAGTCCCATCTCTCCAGCTCGGATCGCGGAGACGACATGATCTGCAAAGGTCTCTGCTTTGACATAAATCACTCGTAGCCCCTCACTGCGGAGAGCTTGTGTGATGGCCATAAGCAAATGCGTCTTACCAGAACCTGTGTCCCCATAAATATAGATAGGATTAAATCCTTCCAAACCATTGCTAGTAGGGTTAGATCTCAAGCCAAGAACTTGCAAAAAGACCTTATAAGTCAGCATATTTGCATTCGTAATTTGAAAAGAAGAAAATGTGCAATAGGGATCGAGATCTTCAAAAAGAAGAGCAAAAGGAGGCGGGGCGACCTCTTTTGCTTTTTTGGGATTGACTATGAGTCTCTTTTTCTTAACTGGTTCATTGAGAATAGAGAGATGAATTTTAATCCGTCGGTTATTATTATTGACGAACTGCTTTGCCGCCTTCTTTTCAATATGTTCTTTAAACCATACAGCCTGGAAGGTATCTGCAGCTTGGAGATAGAGATTACATGCATCAAAGCTCAATACTTTTAGGGGACGCAACCATTTATTGACGGTGCTTTCCCCTAATTCTTTTTTTTGAGCTTCAACAAATGCTTTCCATGCATCCATACATACCCATTTACTTTTTCACAGGAGCAACAACCTTAGCCTGCTGATTTAAACGTTTTGTCGTTTGATATTGCTGTAGCATACCTAAAAGCATCGACGATAGCCAGTAAATATTTAATCCTGAAGGGAAGTTATAAAACATGACAGTAAAGACCACCGCCATGATATTCCCCATCGCACGTTGCTGTCTTTGCTGGTCGGTCCATTTTGAAACATCCTTTGGCAATGTCGACATCATCCGTTGTTGTAAAAACATCACAACACCCAGCAAAATCGGCAACACGTGGAATTGGTTACCAATGAAAAATATTGGAGTTCCCCAGCTAAAAAGGACATCAGGAGCTGTTAAGTTATCAATCCATCCCGGAATAAAGCTTGCCCCACGCAATTCGAAAGTCGATTTTAAAAGATCAAACATCCCGACTAAAAACGGCATTTGAATCAGCAATGGCAAACACCCGGACACGGGGTTGATACCTCGCTCGCGATAAAGATTCATCACTTCCAACTGTGCTTTTTTAGGGTCTTTCTTATTTTTTTCCTGGATAGCAGTTAACTCAGGAGCTATCTGCTGCATTTTCACCATAGATTTCGTCGACCATGCATTAAGAGGATAAAGCATGATTCTCAAGGCGACGGTAAGAAGGACGATAGATAACGCCCACGAACCAGTAATCATATGGAAGAAATCCATCAGAACAAAAAGAAACTTTGCAAATGGTTCTGAAATAAATGAAAACCATCCATGAAAGCTCTGACAAGCGATGTAATCGGGATTATAGCCAGTTGCTGCATTTGAATACACCTGATCGACCGTTTTCAAAACACTGCTAGCAAATGGTCCGGCAAAAACACGAAAATGCATTGTCCCGCCACTGTTTGCCAACGGAAGTAACAGCATATAGCCAGGCAGATTTTCTGCTTTATACGTTTGATACTCCTGATCGATTTCTACAAGTCTTGAAGGAACAACGGTTCCTGGAACATACTGCGCGCTATAACCTGCCGCTGCGCCGCTCAAGGGATCTAAGATCATCCCCAGAAATCCATTTGAGTTACACACCCAGTCGACAGTGCTTGACGTCACCGTTAAAGAGTCTTTTGGTAGATCAATTGTCTCTACCTCTGCCTGATGATTTCGCGTCATACGGTATTTTAACACAGGAGCAGGAGCTCCGGAGATCCATTCTACTTCGGGAATTCCAGAGGTGAGCCAAAGGCCACGGCTATCCCCTTCAATATTAATCATCACATCGATGCAGTAGGGAGCTTGCGCCTCGCTGGCAACAGAGAATGATTTTGTGATTTTTCGATGTCCCTGAACGACCTCAAAAACGATTGTTTCCTTGTTGAAACTCTTTACTGTATAGACAAGTTCTGCCGTCTCTGGATATTGCGATACGATGTTCAAGGCATAGTAACGAGGTTGAACACGAACAGATCTTCGTTTGTCCTTTTCGATGAGATCTCGACGCAATAGCGGATAATAGCCACCGAGAGTACCTTGAGTATTTTCAACAAAAGGATCACCGGCTTTATCAGGAGCTGTATAATAGGCATGAGCAGGGAAATGGGCATTCTGCGGATGCTTTTGCACCATATCTTTATCAAATTCGATTTCCTTAACCACGCTTTGCTGATCTTTTTTGGTTTGGAATGGCAGATTAATTTCGACGAGAGCACCACCATAATTCGAAAAGACAAGCTGTTGGTAAGGAGTCTCTAGGACATAAAATTTTTCACTGCTTTTGCTGCCAGTAGCGACAACATCTTTTTTCTCCATTTTTGCAGTGAGCCCAGAAAGAGCGGGAAGAGAATCCAAAGGAATCATTTCTTGATGTCCACTTTGCAAAATAGCAGCTGGCAGGTATCCTTCAGCTGTTTTTAGTAAAACAAATGCATCGTGAATCGCTAATAGAGGGGGCTGAGACTCCCCTTTACCCAACTCTTTTTGCAAAGAGGCGATTTTATTAGCCGGGATTTCTAAATGGCCGTCTGTATAATCGCCTAAATAAACAACTGTAGGCTCTTCACCCAATTCACCGATGGGACTAGGAACGATCAATTGGAGGTCATAACGACCAAATTCCGGGAGTGTTGTCACATTAACCATTGCGCCAGCCGACTGACGATAGACGACGAGGGAACCAGGAGAAAGAGGTTGTTGCACTAATTCGAAGGGAATGAACTTTGTTTTTTCATTAGGCCCCCCCACATATACTGTCTTTGGTAACTCTTCAGACCAAGCAAAAGCCAATACAGTTTGATTGCCCTTGATTCCAGAAGTAAGTTGATGAGTTCCTTCAGAATCGGAATAAATGACACTGATCGGCAATGCCGCTACTGATGCTGTTTTCGATTCGACTTCCTTAGTGAAATTGATGAGTTTTTCACTTTTTTTAGCAAGTTGCTGCTCGTTCCACTTGCGCAGATCATCGCCATTACGTTGCTCAAAAAATAAATTAACACAAAACAGTGTCAGTGTAAGGGCTAATACAAAAAAAAGAGTGCGTCTATCCATAGGGGTGTACGTTACCTTAAATAAAGTGTGTTCAAAACTATAGAGGTTAACACAAAAAAAAGAAATTCCAAAGAAAAATGAACGACTTGGGTGTGATTAAAAGTTGTACGCTACAGTTTTTTCAGAGCAACTCGCGTTAACTAATAAATTTAGAAATAAACATGCGCCAACAAATCAGTTGTGTTTAATTTAATTTTAGTATATAATAGCTATTGTAGAATTAAAAATAACAATTAAATATGAGGTTTAAAATGGGTCCATGTTTTCAAGCAGCAGCTAGTGGAGCTAGTACTTTCGCAGATTTTTGTGTTGATGCAGGAGAACTAATAATAGAATTTGCAAGTGAAAATCCGGCACTTACTATTTGTACGTTAGCTGCAGTAACTGCGCTGGCAACGATAACATGTGCTTGTCATTATAGAGAACAGAATGCTGTATTACGTAGACAAATATCTGTACAAGACGCACGGTTAGGGTTCAATGCTATGCAAATACAAGCACAGCAAGCAAATATCATTTCACTTCGTAGTAGAATAACACATGGAATAGCAGGTCTAGTTGGCTAGTCTTAGTATTATTCATGGCTAAGAAGTTTGTAAGAGCTTCTTAGTCATCATGCTTCATGATATTGGGAGAGCAGTTTACGAGCATTGAGGGCTCTTGCTTAAGATCAAAGAAATCACCATTCTCACCTGCATATTCTATAGCCATATCTAATGCCTCTAGAGCGTTAGCCTTTTCATGAATAGCAAAAAAACATTTGGCTAGATAAAAATAGAGAACAGGATTTTCTAGCTCGAGGATAGAGTATCGGGCCTCCGAAGCCGAGGGTTTCAGGTTCAAATCCTGACGGGCGCGTTCAACTAAAAGGACAAACGACGCCAAAGACACCAAGGACCTTAAGGACACCAAGGACGATATAGAAATCTCCTTGGTGTCCTTAAGGTCCTTGGTGTCCTTGGCGTCGTTTGTCCTTTGTCCTAATACCAATTAAAGTTGTTTGGCTTCAATGATTTCAACTGTAGTTACGGGGACGTTTTCGAATGGAAGCTTAGATCCTGTCTTCACCTTTTCAATAGCATCGACGACATCCATTCCATCGATGACTTTACCAAATACAGCGTAGCCATATTCTCTATCATTTTTATAATTTAAGAATTTGTTATCGACGGTATTGATATAAAATTGCGCTGTTGCACTGTTGATATCGCTTGTGCGAGCCATTGCCAACGTACCACGAGTGTTAAGAAGACCATTGGTTGCTTCATTCTTAATTGGTGCTCGTACAGTTTTTTGCTTCATATCACTAGTGAATCCTCCACCTTGAATCATAAAGTTTGGGATGACGCGATGGAAAATGGTACCATTGTAGTGACCATCTTGAACGTACTGAAGGAAATTTTTCACTGAGATGGGCGCTTTATCTTCATAAAGCTCAACAGTAATATCTCCAAGAGATGTTTTAATCAACACCTTGGGATGTTCTGCTTTTTCATTGGCGGCAAAAGACATTTGCACCATGGTAATTAGACTCAATACAAAAATAAAATAAATAGAACTCATCATACGACTCCTTTGTGGTTTAATAGAGAAAGGCTATCATACTCAGAGAGGATTTTCTATCCAACTTCTTTTGCATTTTTAATTAAAACACGTTTGAGGCTACCAAACTTTTTAGATAATTCAGTGACTTCATCATCGGAGCACTGTCCACTTTGCATACGCATCCTAATCTCTTCTCTTTGTTCCATCCAATTGCGATCTGAAATTTTCTGCATTGTTTCAAAAAAAGCTTCCACCACTCGATCACATTTATTTTTTTTTCCGATCAAATCGCCAAATAAAAGCTGCCCTTCTTCGTTTTCCAGGCAGCCAGCAATCGCCATTAGATCAAAACCATGCTCAGGGCTATAACATTCCAAACAAGCTTCATAGATGTTGCAACAAGACGGATTACGGAAATGTTCTGATTTAATATTTTCACGTGCTGCAATAGCAAAACTCTTTTCCGTTTGTCCTCCTAAAAGCAACCAACGAAGGAAATCCATTTCTAAAATGCGGTCGGGGTCAATCGTCTGTAATCCAATACTTGCCGACTGTTTGATGTACACATTCGGAATATGGTCTTGCCCCACTCCTATCATTGATTCAGGGACGTGCATTAGATGGGAAAGTTTGCGCAGGCTCTCATGAACCATTAAGGGATGGTTCCAACTGCGCACTTGCTTAATGACTGTTTGGATGAGTTCATTTTTCCCTGCAGGTGATGTGGTGTCAAGCTTGCGTGATAACACTGTTGTCAAAAATGTGAGGTAATCTGTACTCGATTTCATCAGCTCAAGAAACTCATCGGGGCCTTTTTCTCTTAAAAAAAGATCGGGATCACTTCCTTGGGGAAGCTGAAGGACATAAACTTCTACTCCTTCTCTCTGAAATAAATCGCCAATCTTACATGTTGCTTGCATCCCTGCTTCATCGCTATCGAGGGCTAAATAGACTTTGTTAAGTCCTAGATTAAGTAATTCCTGAGCATGTCCCTCGCCAAAAGCTGTCCCTTGACCGGCAACTGTAATATCAAAGCCCGCTGCAATCAAACGAAGAGCATCAATTTGTCCTTCTACGATGATTGCTTTACGTTCCTTAGCGATCCGTTTGCGACAATAGTTTAACCCAAAGAGAACGCGCGATTTTTTGAATAATGGAGTTTCTGATGTATTGATATATTTGCCACCAAACGTCTCCTCTTTATACTTACGAGCTGAAAAACCGATCACGGCTCCTGCGGCATCACAAATTGGAAAGGTGATTCGATCTTGAAAAAAATCGCGCCATCCTCCTGTACTTCTTGGAGAAATTAATCCTGCTTCCTGCATGTAGTCATCACTAATGAACTTAGCATGCATTACCTTGCGCAACATTCCAGATTCTTTTGAAGCTAAGCCAACTCTAAAGTGACGGATAAAGTCTAAATCGATGCCACGTCGATATAGGTACTCAAGGGCAGCATGTCCTTCTTGAGTATGTAACAGAAGAAAATGAAAAAACTGACAAGCCGATTCCAGTGCACCTTTTAACGCTGCTTTGTTTGGTCCTTTATTTTCTTCTGTCGACTCTACAAATTGAAGAGGAACGCCAAAACGCTGAGCTAAATTTTCAACGGCCTCGGAAAAATTTAATTTAAGATGGGAAATGAGAAATTGAATTGCATCCCCATGGGCGCCACAACCGAAACAATGGTAGTGGGAATCTCCTTTTTGCACCATAAAGGAGGGCGATTTCTCATCGTGAAACGGGCATAACCCCTTGTAAGAGGCTCCAGAGCGCTTGAGTTCGATGTGAGAGGAGAGCACTTCGACTAGATCAATTCGTTGCTTCAAATTCTGAAGGCTTTCTTTACTAAAAATCGCCACTGTCTACTCTTAATTCAGCAATTCCCGCTGAAGTATAAAAATAACAGGATGAACAGGACAGGCTGGATAATAAAGAAAAAATTATTGATTTTTTTATCGAGAAACCAAGAAGATTTGCCTTATCCTGCATGTCTTGCCTATCCTGTTTTTATTGTTTTAGCATATGTGTTACAGGTATTTTTTTCAACGGGAACTACTGCTCTTAATTGTTACTTTTAAAACACTTAATTTTGGACATGGTTCAAAAACAATCCAAAACAGGTAACAATTTCCTCCGTCCCCTCTCTGTGTTCCTCTGTGCCTCTGTGTTTCACCTTTTTTTGAAACACAGAGGCACAGAGAACACAGAGGAAAATAAAGGAAAAGTGTAACCTTCATTTGAACCAGGCCCAAAACAGATAAGAGTTTTCTCTGTCCCTCTGTGTTTCATTTTTTTTGAAACACAGAAAAGGGGCAGAGAAAGGGTGTACCTCTCATTTAAATCAGGCCTGATTTTGCTTCTTTTCTAGATATTTTTCAAGCAAACAAAAATAGAAGGGTGTAATTAAAAGTGTCAGTTGGCAAATATTCAAGTAGCCGGTTGTCGTGCTCCAGTGATCATTTCAAAAGCTCTTTGAATTTCTTGAAATTTTGCTGTCGCTTGAGGGTCATTTGGATTTTTATCAGGATGAAATTGTAAAGCCAATTTTTTATACGCGTTACGTACTTCAATATCTGTCGCATCAGGAGTTAAACCAAGAGTCTTGTAATCATCGCATGTTGCATTAGGAGTCAAACCAAAAAATTTCGAAAAATAATTTAGATACTCTTCTGGGGTTCGGGATAAACAAAGAAATATTTCGTCTGTACTGCACCTGTTCCTATATCGACGAATTGGTGATTGTTTCTCTATAAAAATTTCTGGATCTAAAACGATCGTACGAAATAAATCCCTAATTCTAAAAAAGACATCCTTACAGCCATGTACCTGACATTTTTTCTCAATAAGAAGACCAAGGGCATCAATTTTATTTGCGATTTTTTTACTCAGATTAATATTTGCTTCGTAACGTGAAAGCTCTTCTTTTTTCAAAGATTTTATTGACTTATCTCTCAGACCTACATTTGCATCTTCATAAAGATCTGCAAATATTTTTACAAATTCATAAAAAGATATCTTTCCTTTATACCCGTTATAGCTAAGCATGCATGAATTAGTTTTATAACTAAGAGTATCTATCTCCACAAAACTATTTGGAGGTATTTCTAATGCAGCTGTTTTTGAAATAATCGCATAAAAATTATCAAGGCTGAAGGAAAGAGCTTTTCGTAATTGATTCATAATATAAACCTTTTGTTATTAAGCAGCAGGCGCAGCTGAATCAGCATGAGCTCTTTCTAGTTTTTGTTTAAGTACCTGATAAGTAATTTGAAGGTTTTGAAATTTTGCTGTCGCATGAGGATCGTTTGGATTTTTATCAGGGTGAAGCTCTAATGCTAATTTTATATAAGCTTTCTTCACTTCACTATATGTCGCGCCAGGGGTTAAACCAAGCTCTCCATAAAGATTATTTAGATAATCAGATTTACCCTTGCTAGTATTGGTTTTCTTAGAAGATTCGCTAGTTTTTTGTTCAAATTTTCTAGAAGATCCTTCAAATTTTTTACGAGATTCTTCAAACATTTTTTCATATCCCTTAAACGCTCCTTTAAATATATTATCGGAATTGAAAGGATTACCATGAGAAAACTTAGGATAACTATATGTGTGCTGAGCTCTATTTGAACCCAAATTTGGATCTTTGTCTTCTGCCTTGCTCGAACTATCGGCAAACTTTTCCTTCCATATTTTGATGCAATGTTCGTGATAATTACGGCGTATTTTATGGCCGTCTAAAATCCCTCTAGATTCATCTTCTTTTAAAAACGATGAGACACTAAACGATGAGATACTACCTAATTTAAGTCGAGCATAAAGCCCGTAACCTGTGATGCTCGATTCCGAAGATTTGTTTTCGAGAGCCACATAAGCGGTAAAATAAACAGCACTAATTCTTTCTAGAATTTCCTTGCCGAATTTAATGTTCTTCTCATAACGCAAACAATCGTTCAAATCAGTTATTGAATAATAGGCTTCTAACTTATGGTTTGAGCGATCGTAAAGATCGGTGAACAGATCGACAAGGTCGTAAAAAGAAATTTTTCCCTCATAACCCTGGTAGCCGATCATACAGATAGAATCCGCTAGACCGAACGGATTAAATTCAATTTCCATGTTTCCATTCGCAAGAATGGAGTTAAAATTATCAAGACTAGAAGAAAGAGCTGTTTGCAGTTGAATCATAATAACACCTTTTAATTAAACGACCTCTGCCGCCTTCAAACGGAAGTTCCAAGTTTTTGTTGTTCTGTAATTGTTTCATAAGCACTCTGAATTGCTTGAAATTTCTCACCCGCCTTAGGATCTTTATTTTTATCAGGATGAAACTCTAACGCCAATTTTTTATACGCACTACGCACTTCAGTATCCTTTGCGCCTGGACTTAAACCAAGGACTTTATAAAGGTCTATTTCATTTGAATTGGGGTTTTGATTCTCAGTTTTATTCGACTCATTCATAAACCATTTGTCTAAGCATCTTTGATGAGAGTAGCGACTTCTCTCATGGAGTTTCAAGAGAAGGTTAAAGTCATCTACTTCGAAAAAATTCAATATACGATTTGACGAAAACGAAACATCAAGGTCGGAATCTTCATATGCCTGAATTTTTTCTGAAATAGCAGAAGAAAAGCTACCATAGATACCATTGATTCGTTCTACAATTCTCTCGCTGAGATTGATATTTCTTTCATAAGATGAATATTCTTTTAAATCAGCTATCGAGTAAGAGCCTGTTAATTTACGGTTTGCTTTGGTATAAAGATCTGTAAATGTTTTCACGAGATCTCGAAAAGAAATTTCCCCATTATATCCCTGAAAAATCATCTTGCCAACGGCTCCTTTCGAATTAAATCCATTGTCACGACAAGACGCCGTATTCGAAATAACCAAGAAAAAATTATCGAGATTTGAAGAAAGGACTGTATGTAATCGAGTTGACATAAAACCTTTTAATTATTAAGCAGCTTCTGACACGCTTGAGGAACCAAATTTCCGCCTTTCTATTATTGTCTCATAGGCAATTTGAATTAATCGAAATCGCTCACTCGCGTCTGGTTTTTTATTTTTATCGGGATGAAATTGTAAAGCTAATTTCATATAAGTCTCCTTTACTTCACGATCCGTCGCGCTAGAAGTTAAACCAAGAACTTTATAAACGTTACTTGATTTATTGGGATTTTTTTTCCATGTTCTTATGCACTCCTCATGCCGATCACGACTTGTCCCATGGGCATCTAAGAGACGGTTACAATCATCTCTTTGAAAAAAAATTTCTATTGCACGGGGAGTGAGTTTTGAATCAACAACAAAACCCTGAACCGTATGTGTCCAAGCCCCTTTTTCTAGTAATCCAGAGGCAAAACGATAAATATCTCTAATTCTATCTATAATTTTCTCGCTGAGATTGATATTTTTTTCGTAATTTAAACAATCTTTCAAATCAGTTATCGAATAATCAGCTACTAATTTGCCGTTTTGTTTTGTATAAAGATCAGTAAATGTTTTCACTAGGTCATGAAAAGAAATCCTTCCTTCATACCCTTCAAAACCAATCGTACCAATTGTTTCTTTAGAAATAAATGGATCTTTATACACATTGTGCACGTTCGAAATAACAGAGTAAAACTTATCGAGGTTTGAAGAGAGAGCCGCTCGTAATTGAACCATAATAAAACCTTTTAAAAAAATTAAATAAACCTCAATTTATAGAAATTAGTATTTTTTGTCAATATTAAAAATGATCAAATCTGCTAAATCTAATTTTATTAAATTCTTTACTAGACATAAAATCTTCAAGACAATTACTCTATGTATTGTATCAAAGTAATTCGAAATGTAAAAGACAATGAAAAATTTAACAGGATAGGCAGGATCGGCTGCGCCGGCAGGATAAAACCCCCTATCCTGCCGGCGAAGCCGATCCTGCCTATCCTGTTATTTTATTATGGGTTATATGAAAATAGCGCTTATTGGTTATGGTAAAATGGGTAAACTCGTCGAGCAAATTGCCATTGCTCACGGGCATGTGATTGTCGTCAAAATCGACCCAAAGTGCCAGAATAAGACAATTTCGGCAGAAAGCCTTATCGACAGCGATGTCTGTATCGATTTTACTCATCCCAGCCAAGCATTAAAAAACCTAGAGCTAGCTGCTGAACTTGGGAAAAATGTCGTGATCGGGACCACAGGCTGGTATGAAGATCTCAACAAAGCAGAAAAGATTGTAAACCGTCATCAGATCGGCTGTATTTACTCCCCTAACTTTTCTCTCGGCATTGCTCTTTTTATCAAGATGCTGTCGATGGCAGCAACCATCATAGCTCCCTTTGATTCGTATGACGTTGGGGGGATGGAAATCCACCATAATCAAAAGGCAGATGCTCCCTCTGGTACAGCTCAACTCATCAGGGATGAGCTTCAAAAACTCATTCCAAGAAAAACCAATCAAATCGATTTTTCCAGTTTGCGCGTTGGATCTGTCCCTGGGACCCATTCTATTATTTTTGATTCACCCGTCGACACAATTACCCTTACACATGCCGCTCGTAATAGAGAAGGATTCGCTATTGGAGCTATCCATGCTGCTGAATGGATCATTGGCAAAAAAGGTTTATTCACCCTTGACGATCTATTAGGAGACGTATATGAAAAAGCTTAAAGGTCTTTACACTGCCCTCATCACTCCTTTTACTCAAAATAATAAACTTGACGAAGATGGTTTACGCCACCTAATTCACCGTCAACTAGCAGAAAACATCGAAGGAATCGTTCTGATGGGCAGTACAGGGGAAGCCCCGACGCTGACCGATGAGGAAAAAAGACGAATCATCACCATTGGAAAAGAAGAAATTGGCAACAGCTGCAAGCTTATCATCGGAACAGGAAGCTATTCCACTGAACAAACGATTTTGGACACCCAGGAAGCGGCTCACCTTGGGGCCGATGCTGCGTTGATTGTGGTCCCTTACTATAATCGCCCCTCACAAGAAGGACTGTATCTCCATTTCAAAACTGTTGCCGAAGCTTCAAAAATTCCTATCATCATTTACAATGTCCCTGGACGCACTGGCAGCAACCTTCTAGTAGAGACGCTTGTACGCCTTGCCGAAATTCCTTCCATCGTTGCACTTAAAGACTGTTCGGCGAACGTCTTACAGATTAGCGAATCGATTGCGCTAACAAAGCAAATCAGAGATGATTTTAGCATACTAAGCGGCGATGATGCTATCACCCTCCCTTTAATGGTGCTTGGGGGGGATGGACTTCTCTCTGTTGCAAGCAATTTGTTGCCTAAAGAAGTCAAAGAGCTTGTGGATGCGGCAACGAATCACGACTTTGCAAAAGCAAAAGAACTCCATCATCAACTTATGCCATTTTTTAAAGCTATTTTTGTAGAGACAAATCCAATTCCCATTAAGAAGGTTCTTGAATTGTGTGGACTACCTTCAGGGCCATGCCGACTCCCCCTCTGTGAACCATCTTTAAGGAATATAGCAATCCTTACAGAGATCGCACAGCAATACTATCCAATGGAAGTTAATCGATGAATGTGTTTCAATATAAATGGCTGCTAATTTTAATAATGACCTGCATGGCAGGGTGGGGAGCTATCAAGCTGTACTATGAATTGACCGGGGGGTTTACGGTAGGGACAATTACTTCAGATCTTTCTTATGATCCTAGATGGGAAACTCCCCTTTTATCTATAAAACAACAAGAACAAGTAGACCGAGCTCTTAGCCAAAGTTACAGCTACCTAGCTCGAGGATGCCAATCTTATGTGTTTATCAGCCAAGATGGCAATTACGTGATTAAGTTTTTTAAATTTCAACATTTTCGTCCCAAATACTGGATAAGCCTCTTAAATTTTATCCCTTTTGTCAAAGAATATGAAGAACGAAATAGGGCAAAAAAAAAGAAGCTTCTGGAAACTTCTTTTAAAAGCCTTGAAATTGCTTTCAATTCCCTCAGAGATGAGACTGGTGTGATATTTCTTCATCTGAACAAAACAAATGATTGGAAAAGGACAATCATGATTCAAGATAAATTGGGGTTGAGTCATGAACTTGATTTAGGACAGTTAGAATTTGTCGTTCAACGACATGCTGAAAACATCGTCTCTTCAATTGAACACATGATGGAAGCTCACCAAGAAATAGAAGCTAAACAACTTATAGACCGATTGCTTGCTATGCTCGTTTCTGAATACCTCCGTGGATTTGCTGATAATGACCATGCCTTAATGCAAAATACGGGAGTACTAGACGGCTATCCTGTACATATTGATGTAGGGCAATTTATCTATAACCCCATTGTTAAAAATCCCGAAGTCTATAAAAAGGAAATTTTCGATAAGACATTTTTCTTCCACCAATGGCTAGAAAAACACTACCCAGAACTGGGAAGTTACCTAAAGGATAAACTTGTCTCTTTAATTGGTCCTGACTACTTTCTATACCCTGCTTACAGGCATAGAGAAGGTGGGATCGGAAAAATCCCAGCAGTTTCAAACCAGTGACCAAAGTCAATCAGGTAAAAAGCCTCGCATCACACCGAGTCCGAGCCCGCATGCGCATTCTATTACCTATAGCATAGATCAAAAGCAAATAGTTACATGGCAGCTATTTGCTTTTGATCTATGCTATGGATAATAGATGCACACGTAGGCTCGGACTCGGACTCGATGTTACACGGCTATACTACTGCTCTAAGAGCCATTTGAGCACTTTGAAGCCCAGCGAGGACCCCCTCTTCATAACGAAATTCTGGATGATTTTCTAACTCAGGATAGTCATTTGGTTGTAATACATCCTCTGTTGTCAAAGAGGGGACAATACGGCGTCCAAGACGCAGAAGCAATTGCTGCTGCTGGGCAATCATTTCCCCTAGAACTTGTTCCACATTTTCAGTTCTTGCCATCTTTATCCTCTCGTCGTTTTAAAAAGAAATCCCGCATCAGGGTCGCACACATTTCCCCTAATATCCCCTTACGTATTGTAACTGAATGCGTTGGATGTTGCTGCGCAAAGAGATCAACCCAACTGCCATTAGCTCCGTGCCGAATATCTGGAGCTCCCCATACCAATGTAGGAATGCGAGTCAACAATAAAGCTCCAGCACACATGCTGCAAGGTTCTATTGTCGTATATAAGGTTGTTTCAGCAAGGCGCCAATTTTCCAATGCAACTTCCCCTGCAGTGATACAGAGCATCTCTGCATGGGCTGTTGCATCCTTAAGCATTTCTACTTGATTATGACCACGAGCAATGATACGTCCGTTATGTACAAGAACGGCCCCAACAGGAACTTCTTTGTTCTGAAATGCCTTCCAAGCTTGCTTTAAAGCCTCAAGCATGAAGCGTTCATCGTCGTTTTGAGGAACTATGGTAAATGGAAAATAGGTTGTCATTTATGCATGCAACTTACGTTGTAGAATTGCCACTTGCTTCTTTAAAGCCTCAGTGTCAGTGACATATTTCTTTTGCAATCCCATAAGTTTTTTTTCATATTTATCAGTCAGTCTGGCTATTTGTTGTTCATGGTTTCTTTCCATCATCTCAGCAGAGAGGCGTTCTTTTTCTTTCGCGGTATTCTCAGCTTTATTTTTCAATTCATCCTGGGCTTTTTTTGCCAATTGCTGAAAGATTTCGTCTGGAAATACAACAGAGTTTAACACGCAGAAAAGATAGGTAGTTGGTGCACCAAATGCCGAGATAGCCTTTTCCATGAGAACGACTGAGACTTGAGGGTCAAGAACTTCAAGTGAGGAGAAGTCGGGATTGATTTTACTGAGCTCTTCTTCGAAGAAATGATAAACCTCACCATGGTTCAGTAGCCATCTATTGGCAATAAATTCTCCAATAGCTTCAGCACTCTCTTGATGAGCTAACGCATGTGTATAAGCCTCAGAGAGTTCCTCTACTGATAGTTTATTATGATTTTTGCCAGAAAAGTAATGGCGAGCAAAAATTCCATCAGTTCTAATATGATCATTTTTTAAGTCTTTTTTAACATTTTCAATGACATACGGCATTAATGGAGTTAAAATTGCAAATTTTTCTTTGTATGTAATATCATTTAGCATATATAATCAGCCTTATGTGAAGGTTCAGGGTTAGGAACTGTGCAATAATAAGGTGAACAGTTCCTTACGGCTCATTAATGTAGCAAGGCGAAAAAGAAATTGCAAGAGGGAAAGTTGTATGTCAAACGCCCACCATCATCCGTTTTATGGATATGAAATCATTCGACGAAGGGAAGAAGAGTACATTAACAGTCTTCTACAAAAATATCAAAATGAACCTGTCAGCGAGGAGTTAAAGAAAAAAGTATGGGACGAATTGCAAATGGAAAAACACAAGGGAAATGTGACAATTCCATTTAAGATGACAACCAGACGCGATTCTTACGGAAAATTTCCAGACAGAATCGAAATCATCTTAGACACTAAGGTGTAGGCTTTCACGCAGCGGAAAACGCGAAAATTCAACGCCCCGCAGTATATACTGCGGGACGGTGATTTTTGCGTTTTGCGCGCGTCAAAGCCTCGGGGTTCGAGCGATCGCAAACGGATCAATATTATTAATATTCATCCGTTTGCGATCGTCGAACCGCGAGAGCTTTCACGCAGCGGAAAACGCGAAAATTCAACGCCCCGCAGTATAAATGACTTTGCTCTTGTTTTATAATAGCCGTAATGTTATAATGGGGAAAATCAACAACGCCTCTCTCAGGCAAAAAAAAATTAACGGGGGATAACGGGATGCCACTAGATAAAGGTACTAAGGAAGAAATTACCAAAAAATTCCAACTTCATGAAAAAGACACTGGTTCCGCCGATGTGCAGATTGCTATTTTGACGGAGCGGATCACAGAACTGACGGACCATCTAAAAAGAGCTCCTAAAGATCATGGTTCGCGCCTTTCTTTGCTTAAACTCGTCGGCCAGCGCCGCCGTTTACTCGATTATCTCAATTCGACCGACACTAGTCGGTATCAATTGTTAATTACAAAATTAAAATTGCGTCCTATGGCCACTAAATAGTGAGCCATGGATAGCAATCCTCACTTCCTATTTTTACTAGGCTAGCACAAATCCTATATATCACCTCTTTTGGAGTTTACTAATTAGAATGAAACATACCACAACTGTTACTGTCGGCGATCAAGAAATTATTTTTGAAACAGGACAAATTGCACGCCAAGCAAATGGCGCTGTTATCGTTAAAGCTGGAGAAACCCACCTATTATGTACAGCCTGTGCCGCACCTAATGCAGCTGAAGGGGCTGATTTCTTTCCCCTTAGAGTCGATTATCAGGAAAATTTCTCAGCAGTAGGTAAAACCCTAAGTGGTTTTATTAAGCGCCAAGGGCGCCCTTCTGAAAAAGAAATTCTAGTCTCTCGTCTTATCGACCGTCCTCTTCGTCCGATGTTCGAAGACGGGTATTACAATGAGGTACAAGTCCTTGCTTATGTCTTGTCTTACGATGGAGTCAATGCGCCAGAGCCCCTTGCTATTTGCGGTGCTTCAGCAGCTTTAGCAATTTCCGATGTTCCCCTGCTCAAGCCAATTGGGGCTGTCAGAGTCGGTTTCATTGCTGGGCGTTTCGTCATTAACCCAACAACTGAACAGCAACAAAATTCATCGTTAAACTTGTTGATCGCAGGAACTGATGATGCGGTTCTTATGATTGAAGGTCACTGCGATTTTCTGACTGAAGAGCAGGTCCTCGAATCGATTAAAGCGGGCCATGAAGCAATCAAAAAAATATGCGCTGCTATTCTTGCATGGGCAAAAGTTGTCGGCAAAGAAAAAGCACGGACAGCAATTCGCCAACTTCCTAAAGAAGTTATCGATGCTGTAGACGAAATTGCTTCTCCTCTACTGGAAAAGGCACTGCGTATTGCGAAAAAACAAGAGAGAGAAATTGCTCAAACAGCTGTAAAAGAGGCTGTCGATCAAGCTCTTCTTCCCGAAGGCAAAGAGCATCGTTATTCTGCTGCTGACGTCGCTGCTGCTCTGAAAAAAGTTTCTTCTAAACGCATGCGCCGTATGATCGTTGAAGAAGATCTTCGCAGCGATGGAAGAGATTCAAAAACAATTCGTCCTATTGAAATCGTCCCTGGAATACTCCCACGCACACATGGAAGTGCTCTATTCACAAGGGGCGAAACTCAAGCCATCGCAATTTGTACTCTCGGTGGAGAGAGCATGGCGCAACGCTTTGAAGATCTGCATGGGGAGAGCACAAGAAGATTTTATCTTCAATATTCCTTTCCTCCATTCTCCGTCGGTGAAGTGGGACGTATTGGATCACCTGGAAGACGTGAAATCGGACATGGAAAACTTGCAGAACACGGCCTGATGCCGATCCTTCCATCGAAAGAGAATTTTCCTTATGTGATCCGCCTAGAATCTAACATCACAGAGTCTAATGGTTCCTCATCGATGGCAACTCTCTGTGGATGCTGCCTGGCGATGATGGATGCCGGTGTGCCTATTAAGCGTCCTGTAGCGGGTATTGCAATGGGACTTATCCTTGAAGAGGATTCCTACACAATTTTGTCAGATATCTTGGGAATTGAAGATGCCCTTGGCGACATGGACTTTAAAGTCACTGGTGATGATCAAGGAATCACTGCATTCCAGATGGATATCAAAGTAGAAGGAATTACCCTTGAGATCATGGCTGCTGCTTTGAAACAAGCAAAAGCCGGACGTCTACATATCCTCCAAGAGATGTTGAAGGCATGCCCTCAGCACCGCCAAGAAATGTCTAAGTACGCTCCTCGTATCGAGACAATGCGCATTCGTCCAAGCAAAATTGCTACTGTGATTGGTCCTGGTGGAAAACAGATTCGCGCAATCATAGAAGCAACTGGAGTGCAGATCGACATCGATGATGAAGGTGTCATTAGCATTGCAGCGACTAATTTAGAAGGGATTGAAAAAGCAAAAGCGATTATCAATGGCCTGACTGCTGAGGTGGAGATTGGTAAAGTTTATAATGGCAAAATTACGGCTATTATGCCTTTTGGAGCCTTTGTAGAAATCCTACCAGGCAAAGAGGGTTTGTGTCATATCTCAGAATTCGATCATATGCGCATCGAAGATCTGAACACTCGCGCTGCCATCGGCGATCAAATCAATGTTGAAGTACTTGCAATCAATGAGCGCGGCCAGTTAAAACTAAGCCGTAAGAGCACATTACCTAAATAATTACTGTATGGACATATATGGAAACAAAAAGTGTAACAGAGGCAATACAAAATCCCCCTAATGCACTAGAAGGAGTACCTCCTCCTGCTTTGAATCAAAGTTGTTGTTCGCCCGTGTCAAAACTACTTGAAGCCGCTTTTATAGATTGTTGGCCCCTGTCACGAAGTTCACTATGCAATTTTCCCATTAATTTTGTTGTTATTCCTTTAGCATCCGCAATACTTGCTATTCCCTGTTCAAACGAGAGTGCAGGTGGGTGTCAACCATGGATACGTAAGTATATGCCCATGGCTATCATTTCTTCAGCAATTCTGAACCAAGCTATAAGTTCATACATGAGCGTCAGAAGTTATTTCTGGAAAAAAAAATTAAATATTCACGACCGGAATATTGTGCTTTTTAGGGATATGTCTGAAAGATCACAACATATAAATCCAACTTGTTCAAGGCTAATACCCTCATTTTTAAGAGTCATTTCCAGCGCTGCTATTGTAGGATTGTCATTAATGATGCTCACTGTTGATGGTGCAGCTTGTTCAAATAAAACAAACCCCAACCCCATGGCCCCAACATATGTAGCTCTTGATACACCTATGTTTGTTATAAGTTTTATGGGGTTGGCCTCGGCAATCTATTGGCACTCAAACATAATCGCTCGTAATGGCTACTATGTTCGCGCGTAATAGCTGTATGAACCAAAGCTGCTTGCTGGCCAAAACGGTTTTTTCAGACAAAAGTCCCTTTTCCCGCCTTGTTAGCCTAATCGTAGGTTTGCATGAATCATAAGAATAAGCTACTATCCCGCTTTTTGCATTTCGGATTGCTCCAAAAATATTGGGTGCGATTAAAAGTTGTACGCTGCAATTTTTCCTGCGCCCACTTCCGGGGCGCGTCTATTATGTCGCTATTACCCCGCTTTCCGCTCGCTGCGCTCGCTTCAAACGGGGCTAATCACATCACCTCCCTGCCGGGGGAGGGATAAAAAAACGCACTCTCACCCGTCCTGGTAGGGATTTTGGCCCTTTTGAACCTCCCGATAGGGAGGGATGTGCTTAGCCCCGTTTGAAGCGAGTGCAGCGAGCGGAAAGCGGGAAAAACATGATAAATAGACGCGCCCCGGCAGTGGGATACACATAAACTTAGTGTAAGTCATTTATTATTAATAGAGTTATAATTTACATCTCAACTTACACTATATTATCGACGTAGTTCTAATTTTTGCTTTTTATAACGTGAGTTCTTTGGATAAGCAAGGAGCTTGAAGTTTTTTATGATCCAGAATTTTAATAGAGAGTAGTGTTTAAGCCGCGAACGCGGCGGAAGCATGTAGCCATGGGCGTGAGCCCATGGACGGATCAAATTAATCATATGAGCCGCGAATGCGGCGACAGGCTCGATGTAAAATATTGAGTAAGCAGGTTTATCCGTATCGAAGACCTGAACACTCGCGCTGCCATCGGTGATCAAATCAATGTTGAAGTACTTGCAATCAATGAACGCGGTCAGCTAAAGTTGAGCCGTAAGAGCACATTGCCCGAGTAATTACTACAAGGACAAAGGACAAACGACGCCAAAGACCCCAAGGACCTTAAGGACACCAAGGACATATGGAGAAAGAAATGCAAATTCAAGGGGCTTAAGAATCCAAAGACGTAAAGCCTTAAGGTCCTTTGTCCTTATGTCCTTAATGTCCTTGGGGTCCTTAAGGTGCTTTTTCTTTGCAACAGAGAGGTTTCGTATGCAAGCAGTCAATTATTTTGATGTCATTCAACAAATCCTAGATGCAGGATGGAGAAGGGACGGAGAGCCCCCACGTACAACCCCAGAAGACTTGGCAGCAGGAATCAAGTTGCTCGCTAAAATGGCTATCGAATTCGTCAAGGCAGACTCTCCCGCAAAACAATCTCAAAGCGTCACAAAACACTTAAATGTCGCAGCCACTTCTGATTCCGAACCGTCGGACGACCGCTATGCTCACATGAGAACAACTAATCAAATCAAGACATTCATGGAAAACAAAGCCTATTTTTTTAGTAGGATTTGCGATACGGGCTTCCCTTTGTCTAAGCTAAATACACCCGCCGCAGAATTGGCCTTTAAACACACGTTAGAACACTTTTATGATTCCATTTTATCAAAATTTATATTATCAGAAGACCCTACATGGTTAAATGAAGAAGGACTTAACGCTCGCTTTGGTCCTATTCTCCCATCCTTACGGCTCAAAGAAATTAAAAATGCCTGCTCTGATCTTAAGCACGATTATATCGAAAACAAAAACAATCGATCAGGGTATTACCTTTTATGGTTAATCAAACAAGTTGCAGGATGTTCTTACGAAATACCAGCACAAGACTCATTCACAGAATCCACTGTTGCTGGGGTTCTATCCGAATTTATTAAAGAATCTGGCGCAATGACGCACCCAACAAAATTTTTAGAGATCTTAAATCATAAAAAATATAAAGAGTCGTCGATAGCTCACCATTTTTTGGATCAGGGCTCCTACGTAATTTTTATCAATTTTATCGTGGGACAACTGCAGCAAACCCCAATGGATGTATGGCCTAATAAAGATTGGATTCTCCTTCGTTTTCTTGAATCGTTGACAACCGAAGGCAAGCGTTCTGTTGCAAATGCCATAATCACCAGCCGGGATTCTAAAACAGCGACGTTTGGCAAACATCTATTAGCAGCACTAACAGCACCTTCGCTTAAAGAGGCGATTCTCCATTTTTACGCACTGAAAATGCAGGTGGCGTCCCTCAACGCCTAAAAGAGCTCCCTCCTTATAGTTTGACGCTTCTGGGCAATGATATTGCTCTTCAGTTTACAGGAGAAAAAAAAGTCAATCTAATCGACCTAGCAACCGGAAAGTTTCGTGCAGTGTGCGAAATGCCGAGAAGACCTCGATACGAAGAAGAATTTCCCAGTATTACTCCAAGTGGGATTACCTACGAAATTGTATGCAATGAAAGGAAACGCGCCCTAATTAGCGGAAAAATCAGCGATGGACAATGGAATAAGTCTTTTGACTTTGAAATAAGACACTCCGGGGCAAACGAAAAATTTATTCAATTCTCTTCGCACTGTGGGTTATTCACTCAAAGTCAAAATCGATTGATATTATTCAATCCAGGTGGAGCATCGACCACGATTGAAAACTGCCTAGCAGTTGAATCAAGAGATGATAAACTTTACGTAATAGAAAAAAATTCTGCTAATCAAAATCAATGTTTTCTAACAGTAAGGACGTTAAAAGAGACACCAGAAGTTGTTTCCGATGTTGAAAAAAGCATTTTACTTGATAAAAACCAAGTTTTTTTTGGAAATCTTTGTAACAATGGGCAGTGGATTTTATTTCGCAAAGATAAGCTATACAGTTACCCTGTTTTTGTCGATCTTACAACCGAAACAGTGACGCACAGCGAATATTGTCTTTTTCCCGCCTCTGAATACGTGATCAACACTGAATCTGGAGAGCTGTGGACTTGGAATCCATTTTCTCACGAAGCTTGGAACGTGTCTTCGACCGGGACAAAACCGATGCAGCCTTTGGAAAAGCCCCCGGCCAACGTTTTTTCCTACGTCGACCCAAAAAAACGTCTATATCTCGTCAACCCCCTCTTTTAATTTAAAATGATGTGTTTAAATCTTTTTCTATCAATCATGCTGGCTAGTGAATTTATTTTATTTGCCACGTCCTCAATCCCTGCTAACGATAAAATTCAAGCAGTGATCTTTGATTGCGACGGTGTCTTGGTCGACACAGAATATCTAAAATTCATTGCTTGGCAGGATGCTTTAGCGACAGAAGACGTTTTACTTACTATCGAAGAATACATGCTTGTTATAGGGCATAGCTCAAAGAAGATCTACAGAAGTTCAGAGATTTTTCAATTCTCAAAAAATCATAAAGGGAATAAAAAACACTGGAATTTTATGCGATATATGACTATACTGAGAAGAATGAATTGATTACTGAACGTGCGAAGTAATCACTTCTCTATCTTAATATATTCATGACTGAGTCTAGCAATAACGATCCTACATATCCTCCCTGATCCTTTATATCCTGTTCTCGTTTATCTCTGAGGTCAGAAACCCCTTTTCCTATCTTTGCGCCTCTGCTCCTCCTAAATAACATGTTTTTGTTACTTAAGAAAATTTTAAAAAATACCAAGTCTGTCCTCATTTGAGCGCACAGGTTTTAAACGCAAAGACGCAAAGGGAGCAACCTTTGGCTAACTCGGTAACAGGTAGCTGAAGGTTGCTCCCTTTGCGTCTTTGCGTCTAAACCTATATTGCGTTTCTAAGCCACATCAATGTTATTTTCCGATAGAGGGGCCGAAGGAACTGTCTCGCTCTGCGTTTAAACCATTCTCATGCAAAGTGTTTGAATTTTGAGGATCCTTTTTGTCCTTATGTCCTTGGCGTCCTTAAGGTCCTTGGTGTCGTTTGTCCTTTTACTTACTTTCTGTGACCAAGACCGAAGCCTAAAAAGAATCCACAGAAAGGGATAAAAAAGAATGGATCATGACGGATGTGAGTAGCAATAAATGCTGTTGTGGCTATGCTTGCAATAGCAGGAGGAAAACGAACTTGGGAGAGAAAATCCATGTATCCTTGAGCACAAACGGGTTTACTATCGCCTGTGGGTAATGCCAACTCAGCATACTTACGAGCGGCAAAAGTGTAAAGAATTCCACCGACGATGCCGATAAGAAGAGAGACAGCAAATGCCTGTGGAGCGATCCAAGCGGAAAGAATACCCAGAGCTATGCGGCAAATCATATCTATTGTTTTTTGCCATGTGGAAATAGTTGAATTTGAACAACACGACTCTACTGCGGGAGTAAGAGGAGAAGAAGAACGAGAACAACATTCCATATATCACCAGGGGTTGTACAATAAATGATACCGCAGGGCTTTTATATACCAAGCGTGATTCAAAATTGGCATTTGGAGCGCGCCAAAGTCCCGGGGTTGAACGATCGCAAACAGCCTCATATTAGTAATATTAGGCAGTTTGCGATCGATTCAACCGCGGGAGCTTTCGCGCAGCTCGAAAATGCCAATTTTGAATCACGCTTGGTATTCAGTTTACTCTTATAATTATTATTGTACAACCGTCTTATGACTTTAACTGCTGCTTGATACGGGAAATCAATTGTTTCTGCACGCAATCAACAGCACCAAGAATACTACTCAACAATGCCATTGGAGGGGCGCTACCATGAACTTTCATCACAATACCATCAACACCACAAATGATTGCTCCTGGGTGCTCCGCATAATTGTAATTCTTATGAAGCTCAGCACCCACTTCTTTCACATGAGAATTTTCACTTGCTGCCAACGAGTGAAAAATTAACGAGACAACCCCCTCTGCTGTCTTCAATAAAACATTGCCGGTAAATCCATCGGTCACCAATACATCGACAACACCTTTAAAAACATCTCTCCCTTCAACATTACCAACAAAATCTATATAAGGAAGAGTTTCTTCTATTGTCAATTCTTGAGAATGGGCTCGCAATAACTCGTAAGCCTGACGCACATCCTTAGTCCCCTTTTTCGACTCAGCACCTACATTGAGAAGTCCAACTCTGGGAACCTCAATTCCATTGATAGCCCGTTGATAAGCAGCTCCTAGATAAGCAAATTGAACTAAATGATGCGATTTACAAGAGACGTTACCTCCGACATCGAGAACCGAGACAGACCCTTTCTCTGTGGGTAGGACTGCGAGCAGTGCGGGACGAACAACCCCTGGAAGGCGAGATAAGTAAATGACGGAGCCAGCAATGAGAGCCCCTGTGTTACCACATGAGACAAAGGCATCGATTGCTCGTTTTTTTAGCATACGCATCCCAACGACTAACGACGCCCCTTTCTTACGACGAAGAGCCAAAAGAGGCTCGTCGTCCATCACAATTGTATCAGTCGCTATCTGAAATAAAATCGCCGCACGAGAATTATCCTGCGATGAATCAATTAAAGGTTTTAATTGATTGACTACAGGCTCTGTGGCGATGACCACTAAAGAATGGGAGGAGCCCAGACGCTTAGCTGCCTGTAAGACAGCATTAAAGAGCAGATGCCAGGGAGTATCACTCCCCATGAGATCAATTCCGATGCGCAATCAGAGATTCCTTTAACAACCCGAGTTGTTTTATGACTTAACATCCAATACAACGCGGGAACCATAACTACCACATGCTTGACAAATCGTATGTGGTAAAACAGGGCTCTTGCAGTTAGAACATCCAACTACTGTCTTTGGTTTTTTAGCGTGATGAGAACGCTTAGTGTTTTTACGGGAATTGGACAATCTATTACGTGGTACAGCCATGGAAACAAACTCCTAAATTAATCTTTAAATTCGAGGTTTTCAAAAGGACGATATCCCTCATCTTCACCGTTGTGCGAGCCGGGAACCGTTTCTTTCTTAAAAAAATTCTGCATTACTTGCCGTTCCGGACAATTTCCTTGATGACACTCTGCTAGAGTCGGAATTTCTAACAAAACAGCCTCTCTCAACATCTCGCGAAAATCAAAAATACCAGTTTTAATTTCATTGAGCGGAATAGCAAAATAAGAACCTCTGAGATCAATATTGATCTTAACTGCATTATTGCAAATTCGGCAAGGAATGCAAGCAAAGGTCTTAATATCGAGATGCAACACCAGCATATCATCTGCGAGATAAGCTTGTCCAGCAATATACACGGGATCAACAAATTTTAGGTCTTTTTCATCGACATCCAGAAACGCCGGAGAAAAAAACTCATCTAATTCTTCTACCTGTCCATCACGCAGTTGATCCACGTAAATTCTAAAGCTATCATCTATCATGCAGGATTCTACTATTATATATTGAAACTGGAGTGAGTTTAACCTTATATGGGGATTTTTATCCAGCAAAATCAGATTTTTCTAGCAAAGTTCTCTCTTTTGACTTAATATGGGTCTCAAATGGCCATTCATTAGAGCCTAGTTATTGTCATCGTTTCATTTTTTTGAACAAGGCTAGATGTTTTTAGATGAATGAAGCCAGTAAAAAATTATTGCATAACATTAAATTAGAAAGACTTACGTTACGTACTACGCCGAGTGCCATTGATGCTATATGAACATATACTAAAATACATTCAAAAGTTGACATTTCAGTATAAAGCCTATCCTCAAAGAGAGGATTTAATCCTCTCTCAGAGTAATTATACACTTTTTTGCACAATATTGTTACCGTATGCGCCCACGTATGTCTTTCGTCCAACTTTCACGAGGACGAAATGCACGAAATCCTGCTTAATATCGAATCTAAAGAAGTGCGTTATGCGCACCTAAAAAATGGCCAACTCCACGATTTAATCGTAGAGCGTAAAAAGGAACGCCAGCTTACAGGGAATATCTATAAGGGACGCGTCACCAACATTTTACATAACATTCAATCTGCTTTCATTGACATCGATGAGGGAGAGAATGGGTTCATTCATATCTCAGATATTGTTGAAAACACAAAAAAATTCGAGCAAATCTATGATATGGATTTCGATCTCGACACAAAACCGAAGCAAGAAAAAGAAAATCAAAATACTGACATTCAGCAAATTATGAAACCCGACCAGCTTGTATTGGTCCAGGTTGTCAAAGAATCGATCGGCTCAAAAGGAGCTCGACTCACTTCTAATGTGT
>JABDDS010000024.1 GCA_013287465.1 Chlamydiota bacterium
CATAGAACCCTTGTTAAGGGACTTTATATGGTTACTGCTGCGACATATCAGAAAGTGCTATATTTTAATTCAGAGGAACGTCTGCAGTTTTTACATAATGAATTGTTGAATTTAGCTGAACGTTATCAATGGAAGCTTCAAGCTTGGGCTGTTTTAGCTAATCATTACCATTTTATTGCTCAATCACCTAATACTCCTGAGAATCTTTCAGCCTTTATTTCTCATTTACACGTAACTACAGCAGCTTATATAAATAAGTTGGATAGTCAACCCAGTAGAAAAATTTGGTGGCAATATTGGGATAGTCATATTACTTATCAATATTCATACTTGGCTAGACTTAATTATGTTAATCAAAATCCAGTTCGACATGGACTTGTCAAGGATGCAAAACAATATTCATGGTGCTCAGCCAGATGGTTCGAAGAAGCTGTACCAGCGTCATTTTCTAAAACAGTGAGTGGTTTTAAAATTGATAAAGTCAATGTTATTGATGATTTTTAAGAATCATCTATACCAATAGCTTTTCTTACTACGCGAAGCGTTTGGAGTGCGAAAGTCCCCTTTCGCTTTCACATAACAAAGCGAAAGAAGGCTTTCGCACTCCAAACGCTTCGCTTGGTAAAAACGCTCTTGGGCATAGGTGAGAACCTACGATCCATATATCCTTTACTATGCTGTGTACTCTCCATTTCTACGCGAAGCGTTTGGAGTGCGAAAGCCCTCTTTCGCTTTCATAAAAAAGCGAAAGAGGGCTTTCGCACTCCAAACGCTTCGCGTGGTAAAAACGCTCTTGGGCATAGGTGAGAACCTACGATCCATATATCTTTTACTATGCTGTGCACTCTCCACTTTTTAATTTTTATTTTTTTTGTTGCATACAAAAAAAATATTCATGTATATGTCTAAATTCAAGGTTTTTTATACATGTTAGGTGTTCGTTTGTATGTGTGGAAGGCGCTGATAAGCTAACTAAAAGGGGAATTTTATGAATCTAAAAAGAATTGTTTTATCAATTACACTGATCAGCACAGGCAATATAGAACATCTACCTGCTGCTCCTATATCGACCACATGGGAGACGACAGAAAGCGAGGGATCGATTAATGATCTTAATACTGGATTTTGGTCCGATGGTGTTCCGACAGGGGGAGTGATTGCCATCTTTGACAGCTCCTACAGCGAAGGATTCGATAGTGTTGAGGTCACCCCTAGCGCAGTAACTGATTTTACTGCTGGTGCTTTCTTTTTTCCAAAAAGCGCAAATGTTTTCTCCTTTGTTTTTGATGGCTGTTCCCTTACGTTGGATGGTGCGGGTATCCTTGGGACTGATAATTCGGGAAACCCAACACAGACAAATACCACCATTACAATCAGCAACACCGATAATAGCGACTATCCTTTGGTATACCAATTGGCATTCAGTGGTGTTTCACTTCCCGATGGAGAGATAACTTCTGCTTATACTGGAAGTGCCCAGTTTGTCATTTCTAATGACGGCACCAACACTGAAAATGATCCCGATTACTTTAGTATCAACGATATCAGCACAACTGAGTATCAGTTAGTTGCTGGTGTTGATCTTTACGCGGGAGTTAATGCCAATTTTAATATAACCAACTCGGGGACTAATTCGGGGTATGGAGATATCATCGAAGATTTAGCAGTTGGAGCTGTTGTTTACCAAGCACTTATTGCTCCTATTGACCCATATGAACCTTCTGGGTCTTTTTCTGCTGACAATGGTCTTGTCTTGACAATCTCTAATGCTGGGACTGATGACGTAAGTGGTATTTCGAGTGTTGATAATGCAATTGGGGTTGTTGAGTACTCTCAACTTTTCATTGTAGATACTATGAACGTTAATAATAGCGCGACAATTGCCGTTAGCAACCAAGGAAATAACGAAGGTTCTGGAGCTGATAGTTACATTGGGACTGTTGGATTCTTAGAAATAATACCTGGCGACTTAGCACCTACTGAAGAATTTGCTCCTAATATGATTGCTCCTTTTTTTAGTCAAGGAAGTCAAGTTGCTATAGGTAACGTTGAAACTGGTGACTACTTTTCGTTGACAGTGACCAATGAAGGAACTGACAGTGGAACTTTTGGCGCTGGTAACACGGTTGGTTCTGTCGAAGGAACGCAACTTGGAGTTGAACTTTGTGGTATTGGGGGAAACAGAGCGACGTTTCTAGTCACTAATTCTGCGGATAACAGTGGTGGTGCTGTCAATAGTTATATTGGAGATGTGGGCGCTCATGTGATTATAGGGGAATTTAGTGTTGAACCAGACGAAGGTAATTATCTTTCGTTGACAGCAACGAATACAGCAACAAATACAGGGACTGGAAACAATAACTATGTGGGAGATGTTTTTGAGGGACAATTTTTGTTGGGAGCGGGCTTTGAAGTCGGGGATAAAGCTCAAGTCTTGGTGACGAATACCGGTTCTAACTCTAATAACGCTTCTTATAACGCTGTTGGAGTTATCGGAATACCAGAAATTGTACCGCCAGTGAGCGGTGTCGTCGGCTCACAATCAATCAATGAAGACATCATTTATTCTCAAGCTTTGTTCGGGTTGAGCGGAGGTCCTCTCCTTACCGGCGATTACTTTGATATCAATGTCTCTAACGAAGGGGTAAATAGCGGTAACGATTATTACAACGAAGTCGGCTACGTCACTGGTGTGCAGCTCGGAGTTTTTGAGTTAGAAATTGGAAACAAAGCGTCGATTGTCGTGACCAATTCAGGAGACAACAGCGGCGCTAATGCAGATAATGATGTGGGATATATAGGTTTTGGCCAAGCCTATTTTGGTTATATTGATGGCAATTACAATGGATTTGAAGAAGGACCAAATAACAATGGTCTTTGCATGAACATTTCCAATGAAGGGACCGACAGCAGTACGGGTAGTAGTTCCAATGATGTAGGCTATGTAGATGGTTCACAGCTCTTTGTAGAGTATTATATCAATGTGGGTGACAAAGCTACTTTTGATATCAAAAACAAAGGAACTGATTCAGGCGAAAGTAGCAATAGCGACATCGGATATATTAATGGTCCTCAAATGACTTTTGATGTATTCGGCTATGAGAATGATGGGTTCTACTCCGGGGCTGCCCTTCGCATGACGATTTGCAATGAAGGAGAAAGCACAAACACAAGCGCTAGCGCTAACACCGATGTGGGATGTGTTAACGATCAACAACTCCTGGCTCCATATTTCACTGTGGGAGATAGATCGAGTATACACGTATCTAATAAAGGTTCTAACCAAGGTGATAGCATAGATGGCGCTGTGGGATCTATTTTTTATGATCAAGTAGGGATGGGATTTTTTGATACTGAGGGTAAGTATGGTTTGGCTGACGGGGTCTCCATCAAAATTTCCAATGAAGGAAAAAATGGTGATTGGGACTGCGACTATTACGAAGAATATGATTATAAGACTTCTAATACCTATGTAGGCGTTGTAGAAGGCTTGCAGTTGACTGTTGACGAGATGTCATTAGGAAATAAGTGCACGATTGATGTGAATAACTATGGGGTCAATTCGAGCGCAGCTGTTGATAGCTTTATTGGGACTGTTGGTAGAGATGGGCAGGCGCAAGTTATCATGGGGGGACTTAGTGCTGAAGATTGCCTTTCGGTAAAAGTTTCTAATGTAGGAAGTGACGATGGAGATGGATGCGCCAATCAGGTTGGCGTTGATTTTGGATCACAGTTAAATATTAATGAGCTCCTCATTGGAAACAAAGCAACAATTGATGTGAGCAATTGTGGAAAAAATAGTGGTTCCTCCATTGATAGTAGCATTGGTACCATCTACGATGGTGAACTTGCTTCACAAGTTCAAATTGGCTCCCTAGGTGTTTATGAAGCGAGCAATGATAACTTTGCGATGACAGTTTCCAATACAGCAACAGATTGTGGTCAAGGGGTCGACAATAGCATTGGTTTGCTCAATTTGGGACAGGTCTATTTAGGCGAAACTTCTTTAGGGATCAACGCTCAATTTGTTGTGAGCAATGAAGGAAAAAATAAAGGTTCGGCTATCGATAGCTATATTGGGACTGTTGGGGAAAATCAAGTGTTTTTGTCTGACCTAACCCGCGCTGGTACTGGTTTCTCAATGGTGGTTTCTAATTCGGGATGCGATGATGGCTGCGATGGGCTCGACAACGTCATTGGTTATGTTTACGAAGGACAGTTCGTGGCTAATGATGCTATTCTATTGGGTGACAATGCCTCTTTTAATGTGGCTAATAGTGGAACAAATAGTGGTTTTAACACCGACAGTGGTGTTGGGTATGTAAACGATGATCAAATGCTATTTTTAGGAAATCTCGACACGGGTGTTAATCTTTTGATCTCCGTTTCTAACGAAGGTTATGATGATAATGTAGCAGATGATCTCTGTTATTATTTAGACAATGAGACTGGAGGAGACCGTTATGTAGGATTTGTAAATGGCAACCAACTTCATTTTGAATCTTATGGACCGGAAAATCTTTATGTTAATGAAGGGGCCGTTTTCAACGTCACGAACAGTGGAAGTAATTTTTCTGTTGGTACAGATAGCTCTATTGGATATGTTGGAGGGACTCAAGTTTTCTTGGAGAACAAATTTTTTGTAGGTAGTGATTACTTTCAAATGACGATTTCCAACTCAGGAAGCGATGCTAGTACGGGAAGTGACAATTATGTAGGCTACGTTGAGGAACAGCAGCTTTTCTCCCCTTTGGGTACGACGTTGGGTGATCGAGCGACATTCACTATTAGCAACCAAGGCTCTAACAGTGGTTCTAGCACGGATAGCTCGATTGGATTTGCTCTCGATGAAGCAATATCTGCACAAGCTTATTTTGGCGGGGAAGGATTATCTGCTACTGATCGTCTTACGATGACGATTTCGAACATAGGAGAAGATGTTGGTAGCAGTGAAGGCAACTCAGTAGGGTGTCTATTCGGTGGACAGTTGGTTGTTGAAGATTTTTTTGAAATTGGAAGTAAAGCAACGATTGAGGTGACAAATTCCGGTTCTAACACGGGGTCTAGTACCGATGCCGATGTTGGGCTTATACATTATCAAGCTGCTATTGAGGGAATATTCCCTGCGATTAAGGGCAATTCTGGCCTTACAGTGAGAATTTGTAATAGTGGGGTTGATAGTAGCATCGGTAGTAGTCGTAATCGAGTGGGATATATTAACAGTTCTGCCCCCGTTGGTGCCCAACTCGAAGCCATTAACGTCTGTGTGAATGACGGAGCTACTTTTGATATCAAAAATAGTGGAACTGATTCAGGTTCTACAATCAATAGTTCTATCGGGTATATTGAAGGTTTACAGGTTTCTCTTGAAGGGATTAATGTTTCTGGTTTTTTTGGCACAGAATATGAAACTGTGATCCCAGGCGATGAGCTCACCATAAAAATTTGCAATGAGGGAACAGGTACATTGGACAGTAGTAGTGCTGATACTGCTGTCGGTTATGTTCATTATGGTCAATTTTCATGCGAATCTATTTTTGTAGGGGATAAATCGACTGTTGAAGTTTCTAATAAGGGGACCAATCAAGGTTCAAGTAGCAATTCTGTTCTGGGATTTGTTAACGATTCTCAAATGATGAATGGAATATTTGGCTGGGAAGAAAGCTTGTTGAATAGTCCTCCTGATGGAGTTTCTCTGAAAATTTCTAATGCAGGTAATAATAGTGGTGGCAGCTTTGATGATCTTGTTGGATATGTAGGCGGACAGCTCTTTACAGATGTTATTGCTTTGGGATCAGGAGCTGATATTGACGTGTGTAACAGTGGAAATAATTCAGGTTCGGGTTCCGGTAACTGGGTGGGAGTTGTCAATTTGCTGGATTTCTTGGAACATGGATCTGTGGTTGCTCAATTGGATGTGGGTGAGATCGTTACAGAAGATTCTCTTTCTATACAAGTTGCCAATGCGGGGATCAATGATAGCGATAGCTCGTACAATTACGTGGGTGATCTTTATGGTTTTCAGATAGCTCTTGATGGGCTTAGTACTCAGAATCAAGCAAGTGTGATTGTGAGCAATAGTGGAACTAATAGCGGTTCGGCTACTGATAGCATTGTAGGGTCCATCGGTGTAGTCAATGCAGGTGAATTCACGGAGCCTATTACTGAGCTGCCCCAAGTTTTCATTGGAGTTTTTGGTGGTTCTGATGGTCTTTCAATGGTCGTATGCAATAGTGGAGAGGATAATAGTACTGGAATCAATAATACTGTTGGTTCTGTCCTCGGCGGACAGCTTGCGTTAGGAACTGTTGATTTTGATGATAATGCTAGCTTTATCGTTGATAACAAAGGATCTAAAAGTGAGTCTGTAAGTGATAGCACGATTGGAGCTATCTTTAGTTCACAGGTTTCATTTGAAGGGGTTGCAGACTTTGGTAATGGTTTCTCAATGGCTGTTGCTAACGTAGGATGTGACACCGGTTCTGATGGCGTTGAAAACGCAATCGGTTATGTAGGTGGTCAGCAGTTTGTTGCGCATGATACTTTTTTTGTCGGTGATTATTCTACGTTTGACGTGACTAATTCAGGAAAAAATAGTGGTTTTAATACCGACACCTATGTGGGATACGTAGGTGACGATCAAATGTTATTTGAGGGACTGTTTGGATCTAACGACAGGACCACACGTGGTCTTTTGATCTCCGTCTCTAATGAAGGTTGCGATAGTAACCTGGCAGAGGATTCCTACTATATAGAAGAAACAGGAGGAGACCGCTCGGTTGGTTATGTAGAGGGCAATCAGCTTCATTTTGAATCCTATGTGGATGTACTTGAAATTGACGAAAAAACGGTCTTTGCCGTTGCAAACAGTGGAAGCAATTCCTCCCTTGGCACAGACAGTAGTATTGGATATGTTGGTGGTGCTCAGATTTTGTTTGATAACGTTTATGTTGCAGCCGGAGATTGTTTCCACATGACTATTTCTAATGAGGGGCATGACGCTGGTATTGGAAGTGATAATGATGTGGGTTATGTATACAGCACACAGCTCAATGCTTCATTGGGATCTGAAATGTATGATCAAGCTGTATTGACTATTAGCAATAAAGGATGCAACAGTGGCTCCACCGTTGATAGTTATATTGGAGTTGTTGGTGGAAATGACAGTGATGCACAGGTCTATTTTGGAGCCGATTTTTATGCTCACGATAACTTGAATATGACAGTTTCTAACGAAGGAAATGACAGTGGAAGCAGTTCTGAAAATACTGTTGGTTCTATCTTTGCTGATCAGCTCCTTATTAATGATAGTATTTTTGTAGGACATAAAGCGACTGTTGAAGTGACTAACTCCGGCTCTAATACAGGGTCGAGTACTGATGGGACTGTCGGATATGTCTATTCTCAAGTGATTACACCCGCAATAGGTAGTGATGAAGGTGGTAACAGTTCCTTCACAATGACAATTTCAAATACCGGAGTCGATGGCAGCAGCAGCGGTAATAATAATTACGTTGGGTATGTTGACGGCTTTGAAACCAGTGGACAACTTGATTTGACAAATGCATACATGGAAGATGGAGCGACCTTTGATATCAGTAACAGTGGAACTGATTCTGGTGCTAGTTCTGATAGTTATATTGGATATGTCAATGGCCTACAGGTCGTAATTGGAGAAGGATTTAATGTTGATTACGGCTTTAATCCAGGCAATGGACTGTCAATGACAATTTCTAATGAGGGAACAAGCACCATAGATAGCACTAGTGCTGACAATTTTGTTGGTGCTATCAATAACGATCAGTTAAATGTTCCTGAATTTTATGTGGGAAATAAATCGACTCTTGACGTCTCCAATAAAGGTTATAGTCAAGGCGCAACGGCTGACAGCTGTGTTGGTGTTGTGTTCGGTAATCAAATCAATAATATGACTGCGTTTGGGTCTGCCGATTTTTCTGCGGCTGGTGTTTCAGTGAGAGTTTCCAATTTAGGGAATGATAGCGGTAGTGATACTGATAACTTAGTTGGGGTTATTTTTGATAACCAACTTTTAGCCGATGAGATGTATTTTGGCGCTAAAGGGCAGATTGACGTCTGCAACACCGGAGTCAATAGTGGCTCTGCTGTCGATAACGTAATTGGAGTCGTTGGCTATGATTCTGGAAGTCAATTGGTAGCTCAGGTTGTGGAAGCTGGAGATCATTTTTCCATAAACATAGCTAACACGGGAATTGATAGTAGTGATGGATATGGATCTGAAAATATTGTTGGATATACCGATGGCTTACAGTTGAATCTCGGCACGCTTTCTGTTTTCGATCGAGCAGGGGTGACAATCAGTAACTGTGGAACGAATTCCGGTTCTTCCTTCGATAGTTACATCGGCGTTATTGACGAAGGGCAACTCTACACGTCGACTATTGAAGCTGATGATCTTTTCTGTCTGAATGTTGCCAATACAGGAATCGATAGCAGTGATGGATCTGGTAACCTTGTTGGTTATAGCGGTTTGTCACAGGTGGTCGTTGGTAGCCTACTCGTTGGCACTCAGGCGCACGTAACGGTTAGTAACTCCGGGAATAACAGCGGTTCAGCTGCTGATAGTTTTGTTGGGGTTTTAGGTAATTTGGGTGATGAGTTCACGTCTTATGTGGCAGCTTCACAGGTTTCCTCTCTTGGAATCAGTCCCAATTCTCCTGATAGTACTGATGGTTTTTCAATGTTCGTTTCTAATAGTGGAGATGATAGCAGCGACGGGATTGATAATGATGTTGGTACTGTCTCTTTCCGTCAGCTTGATTTGAATACGGTCGAGCTGGGGAATGACGTTTCCTTCTTAATTGGCAACAGAGGAAGCTCCAGCGGAACCGCTACCGATAGCAACATTGGTTTTATCGGGGATACACAAGTGTATTTTGGTGGAGAAACTACTTTTGGTAATGCTCTCTCAATGACGGTTGTCAACATTGGATGCGAGAGCGGTTTGGGTGGAACTGACAATTCAATTGGTATCGTGGGAGGGGGGCAGGTCGTCGTTGATAATTCACTTCAGAGCGGTAACAATGCCACTTTTGATGTGAGAAACTACGGAGAAAACAGAGGCTCTGGCTCTGATTTCGCCGTCGGAATAGTAAATGACGATCAATTTGTATTTACCGTTAATTCTTCCTTTTCTCCTAGAGTGGGTCTCACGATGAATATTTCTAATGAGGGTTGCGATAATTATCATCACCACCATCTGCAAGGCTGCTCTAAGTGTGGAAATGAGGTTGCTGATCGAGGTGTAGGTGTTGTCTCTGGCAATCAGCTTCTGTTTGATTTTATCGATAATGTTACTTTCCAAGATGGGACATCTCTTAGCATCGCTAACAGAGGAACTAACCATACTTCTTGCTCTCAAAGTGGGATTGGGGTTGTCGGCGGGAGCCAATATATAGTGCAAGGAGCAGTGGCTGCTAAGGACGGCTTTGAGTTGAATGTCTGCAATGAAGGGATCAACGATAGCAACGGAAGTGATAACTCGATTGGTTATATAAATGGAAATCAATTCCAATCTAACAATGGATTTGGTGTCGGAAATGAAGCTTCTCTTAGCTTTAAAAACAAAGGAAACAATGCAGGCTTTAATACTAACCTCCATATAGCAACTGTTGGACATCAAGCATTTTTTGATGGTAGCGAGGGTAGTTTTGATGCTGGGAATGACCTTTCACTCATGATTTGCAACGAAGGAAGCAATGCTGGAATAGGCAACAGTAATAATGTCGGAGAGGTAGATCGCCAACTCATTTCTACGCTCGGATTTATAACTTTAAATAACGCATCTATTGAAATCTTCAATAGTGGAACTAATGAAGGTTCCGGCGCTCATAACAATATTGGGACTGCTGTTGTTCAGGCCAATTTTTACGGATCTTTTTCTGCTGGCGATAATGTTTCAATAAAAATTTGCAATGAGGGAACAGATGTTGGTAGCAGTACGGGCTCTAATCAGGTTGGTTATATCGCTTCTAATCAACTATATTCTTATGGTGTTGACATTGGTTCTAAGGGAAAATTTAATATCAGCAACGAAGGAACAAATAGCAATCTATCTGTTGATAGCAATGTTGGGTACGTAGCTAATCAAATTTATTTTGATTGTGCAGATCACTCCGTTGCTCTATCTACTGGGGATGCCACTTCGGTGACTGTTTCTAATACAGGGACTAATAGCGGCGTTCAATCGAATAATAGAGTTGGTGGTGTCAATGCATCGCAGCTGCACTCAGCTAATGATGCTTACGTCGCAAACAATGCCGTCTTTAATATCCAGAATGAAGGGATCAACAGCAATTCTAGCACAAATAGCAAGATTGGGACAGTCTTTCATCAAGCCTTTTTTGATTGGAGCGGCGGTGACTCCGATTATAGTCTTACTGCTGAAAATGGTTTGAATGTAACTATTTCGAATGCTGGTACAGACCAAGGGACTGAAAACAGCTCTAACAACTATGTGGGGTATCTCGAAGGAGAGCAGTTCAATAGCTATAAAACAATTGTTGGTAACGATGCTGTCTTTACTATCACTAACGTAGGAAACAACGATGGAGGCTCTAGCACGGATAGCTGGATTGGGTCTATTGGCTATGACTATTCGATTGATAGGGATATTTTTGCTCAGGCAAATGTAAACCTTGTGGCTCAGGATAACCTCCAAATCAATATTCTCAATATTGGAGTTGATAGTGGGGTCAACAGCAACGAAAATGCTGTTGGTTATGTGTCTGGTCAACAGCTCGAATCTGATTCGATGTCTGTCCGAGATAACGCCTCCTTCAATGTCTTTAATATCGGTGCGAATTTTGGTTCTAGCACAGATACATGGATTGGGGTTATTGGTGATTATTATGCCGCCAATAGTGATCCAGACCTAAAATACGCACTTCATCAAGTAGGCTTAGGCTATGACAGCTCTGAATTAGAGTTTGAGCCTGGTGATAGCAATTTCAGCGCTCATCATGATCTCACAATGAATATTGTGAACATAGGGATTGACGATGGAGAAAATGGCAGCAGCAACAACTCTGTAGGTTACCTCTATGGTAGTCAGCTTCTTGCAGATAAGATGGAAATGGGTTGCGGCGCTACTTTCAATGCCATCAATGCAGGGGTGAATATCGGTTATAGTGCAAATAGTTGGGTGGGGGCCATCGGTGCTGCTGGAGATACCGATCAAGGAATCTACTCTCAAGTTTATGGCAATGTACACGCTGACGATGATTTTTCAATGCTCGTTATCAATGGCGGAATCGATTTCTCCCAAAATAGCGCTGGCGACAACGCCACTGGTTATGTGTCTGGTCGGCAGCTCGGTGCCGAATGTATTCATGTCGGAGATAATGCAACCGTCTACGTTGAAAACATCGGCGTGAATGGAGGCGTGGCATCTGACAGCTGGATTGGAGTTGTTGGCGACTATTATGCGGGCTTAGAACTTCCGCAAATGGATGTCGATCATTTGCATGCAGGTCAGAATTTCCGATTGAATATCGGCAATATCGGAACAGATGACCTCTCTCTTCTTGGAGATCAGCACAGCGCTGTTGACCGTCTGTTTGGTCCGGAGCTTCAATCTGCTTCTACATCTCTTGGATATCATTCTATGTCGGATGTGGTTGATGTACATTCCGATAGCTCCCCCTCTTCAGGCGGTAGCGAAAATACCGTTGGTTGTGTGAACGGTTCACAGCTTCGGCTGCGTCATGCATATCTTGAATCTTCTTCTACTATTAATGTGGACAACCTTGCAATCAACACCGGTTCTAGCATCAATGGCTGGATTGGAAACATTGAAGGTTCTCAAGTAGAACTAAATGAATATTTCAACGCTCAAGATGACTTCTCTATGCATGTCCGAAACCATGCGATTGCTGAAGGGTGCTCGTCGAACCTCGTGGGAACGATTCGCGATTCGCAGCTTTACACTTCTGATGAGTGTTCATTTTCAGTCGATGACAATGCAACCATCACTGCATGCAATGATGGTGCGGTCCTTGGAAATGGGGGCTCATGTGAATTGCGGAAAGCGAATGAGATGTCCTGTTCTGGTGTAAATTCTGATCCTAGTGACTTTTATTCTCTGGGTGCGCAGATGGAATTCAATGGAGATTTCAGTGCTGGCGCAAACGCCTCCCTCATTGCGATCAACAGCGGTTACGTTGCTGGTCCACAGATCTACTTTGGCGCTGGCTTTGAGGTTGGTCCAGGCTCTTCTATCACAGCGATTAACAATGGGCCAGATTACACTGGAGGTGTGGTGTTTACTGGAGACACTTCCGGAGGTGATGTGTTGGTTTCCTTGTGCAATTCTCTCTTGAACATTGCAACGTATCAGGGATCGGCGTCTAATTTGAATCCCTTTACAGTCGCTGCATTGAGTGGAGATATCTACAGCTCAGTGATATCGAACCAGCAGCTCATCATTGATAATGATAGAGGCACCCAGCTCTTCGCAGGGTCGATCAACGTTCCTTCTATGTATGTAGATGGTGGAGGCACTCAAGTGTTCTCTGGTCCTGTTACAGTTGCAACGACAACTGAAATAGCTCCTTACGTCACACTCGGACTCGATGCTCCTGGGGTGCTGACTTCTCCTACTGTTCTCATCGATGCTGGCGCTACGCTTGCAGGTAATGGAACGGTTGTTGGTAATGTGATCAATAATGGGACGATTGCCCTTGGAGTGGTCCCTGTCATGGTACCTTGTGTGACAGAGGCTTCTGAAGCGGAAGTGGCATCTATGGTAAAAATACCGCTATTGAAAGCGTCGTCAATGCAAGCTTCTATATTTAGAGCACCAGCATTAGGGGGAAATGTTATAAACTTTAATACACCCATTAGTGTGACGACATACGTTGGTAACTATACCCAGACAGGGACTATCATGGCGACAATCAATCCAGCAGGAGAGAGCACGCAATTGCTTGTCACCGGAACTGCAGATCTCAATGGGCTTCTTTTGATTGATAATACATCGATCACTAATCCTACTCAATATCAGTTGAATGTCCCTTATACGATCTTAACAGCTGAGTTGGGTCTTGGAAACACTCAATTTGCTGACACGCAATTTGAGAGTCCTCTCGATCCTCTGTTGCGTTCGTTTACAGTGTATGTGGATAACGACACGGTCGTTGATCTCTTGATTAAGACTAACTTTGCAGCCTATGCAGCGACAGGCAGCCAAGCTGCCTTGGCAAAGCAAATCGATAATCTCGTCGATCCAAGCTCTGAGTCAGTCCTTGTTGATGCTCTCCTCAGTTTGACACCTGAGCAGATTCCAGCAGCACTTAAAGAGATGTCTGGTAATCAGTATGCAGCCTTCGTGATGGAAAACGAATATTTCGATCGTCGTTTTGGACGCAGAATATTCGATATGGTCAGAACAGAGCTTGACCCTTGCTCATCTGTCCTCTCTTGTGGTCAAGTAGACACATGGGCCGATGTTGAAATCGGAAGACAGTGCGCTTCTAGCACAGCAGAAGCGTTCGGAGCACAGACAGACAGCGTTGATATCAGCGTTGGTATCCATACTCAGGTAGACCCATGTTTCGTCGTGGGAGCTGCAGGAAACTTTGGGTTTGCCCACTTCCACTTCAACCAAAACAGGCATAACGACTTGTACAATGGTCAAGGAGCCCTCTATGCTTCTTATAGCGATCCCGACTACTATCTGTTCTCAGATTTAGTCCTTGGATACTCCTACTCCAAATTTAAACGTCAAGTCAAAGTCGGCGACGTCTCTGACATTGCGCATAGCAAACCACAAACCTTCCATGGAATGTGGTATGCAGAGGGAGGGTTGAACTTCCAAGCTTGTGATCTTCTTATCCAGCCGTTCTTTGGATTTGACGTTAACTTCATCAAACAATTCAAAACGACAGAGTCAGGAGCTGGCGACTTTAACTTGGTTCTCAATGATCATACAATATCGAACTGGTACACCTACTTGGGATCACACTTCTCATATGCACTTTGCAACTGTGTTGCATTTAACCTCGACCTCGCTTGGCAGCATCGCTTCGGAGATCAGCCTTACGTCAGCGCTCGGTTCGCCGACTTTGGTAATAGCGTCTCCGTGACAGCTAACAACCCAGGAAGAGACAGCATCTGGGGGAATTTGAACGCAGAAGTTTCTGTGCGTCAAAATATTGATCTCTATGCTGAAATTGCCGGTGAGTACTGGGATCGCTGGGCAGCAGGTTCGTTCTCTGTTGGGATCAACTGCCGCTGGTAGACATTTCTACGCGAAGCGTTTGGAATGCGAAAGTCCCCTTTCGCTTTGTTGTGTGAAAGCGAAAGAGGGCTTTCGCACTCCAAACGCTTCGCGTGGTATTGAGGTAAGAGTCATTCAGATAGAAGCAGAGCCTTTAGGCGCTCTTCTGGGTCGATTTTAAGTCCCTGTTGAATAAAAGTTTCTATTAAGCGACATCGCTTTCCAGCTCTCTCTAATAATTTTAATGGTAATTGTGGCTTGGGATTTGTCGGTCGGCGGACCATTCCTTCCTTCATCCTTAAGTAGGATTGTTTCCAAATTTTTTCGGGAAAATCGCCAACGAGTCTTGAAATTTTTTGACATAATTCTTTTTGTTCGTTGACTAATTCTTTTTGTTCATCGACTAATGAATGATGATTACTTATAGAAATAAGGCGTTTGCCAAGATATAGCTCTCCTCCAACGATGCAACTTACTGACCAAATATCGATAGCTTGTGTCATGAACTGTTTATGTGCTTCTTTAAACTGTTCGCAGTCAGATTCTTTTGAAGAAAGGACTGTCCACAATGGGATTTCCGGTGCACGGTAATATGCAGTGGTAAGCAATTGATCGTTGGGGGGTGGTTCATCTGTGCTGAAGGCAAACCCAAAATCAATGAGGCAAATATCTATTGATTTTCCTAATTTTCTAATTCCAATATTGCTTGGGGTAATATCACCATGGACAATCTTGTTAACGCCTAACCATTTCAGAACACTTGACAATTGAATGGTGAAATGACGTACTCTATCTAATGAGAATTTTCCAGAACAACTGTAAATAAGATCGTGTAAAGTCCCGTTCAATCTTTCATAGACTGACCATCTTTGTATGGTTGTCGGGCACTCATCGGCTGAATTATCTGAAAGATAAACATTAAATCCTTTGTGTAATTTAACGATTAACCCTTTATTTTCTTGATGATCATAGTCCAGCTTTCGAATGAAATGTTCTTCTCTTATCGATGCTTCATAACAGTCATTAGTTAAACTTCCATCGAAGTCGACGTGAGAAAATTTAATTGCGAATTCTTTTATTCCTTCTTCTGTTTTTAAACGGGCTAAGCCTACCTTCCCAAAACTTCCTCTTCCAAGTGAGCGTTCAATGGTATATGCACGGTATTCTTGGGTATATTGAGGATAAACGTTAGGAAAAAAAATGTTATTTTGTATCATAAAGCTGTTTTTTTGTTTTTTATGCAATTTATCATATGTGTGTTAAATTGTCAATCTAATATAACTGTATAATTATTGTGCAGTAAATTAGAATAACTTTTTAAGGGTCGCGTTAAATAAGATGTTTATATCTTTCCCGTTCTGCGGGATTGTAGTTAAGCATCTTTATGATTTGGCTTTCCAGTATAACATCTCTTGCTTCCCCTTTTTGAGTTCTTAAAGCAAAAAAACTTTCGAATGTAGGTAGAATTGTTGTGTCTGTGACCCGATCTCTTAGCTCTGGAGTTGTATGGATTCCCAAGTAGGAATTATTGAATTCTTCCTTATCGAATGGTCCGAAATTCTTTGAAATTATTTGGGCTAGGTATTCGTGTTCTTTGAGCCTGCTAATGTGAGAATTCAGTTGCATTGGATGTCGACTACTATATAATACAAAAAGCGTCATCCCCGCTGACCAAATATCGATTGCAGGCCTCATTGATGTTCGAAATTTTTCTTTAAATTCCGGAGTTGTTTCCTCAGCTTTTAAAACGGTATGACAGACGAGTTCTGGAGGACGGTATGGCCAAGAAACGATTAAATTATTTTCTTTTGGTGGACTATCGATTTTGAAGCTAATTCCAAAATCGATAAATGCAATTTGTATTGAATTGTTTAAAGCGTTATAATTACACACGATGTTTTCTAGTTTTATATCAGCATGTACAATCTCGTACTTCGCAAATAGATCGAGAGCTTGAGAAAATTGCTCTTTTATGATCTTTACGGTGTGGAGAGGGAGCATAAATTTGTGACGCTTCATGAAATTGTATAAATCTTCCTCATGTTGAGCATAGACAGACCACCTGCTAGTTCTAAGAAAGCAAATACAATATCCTCTATCACTAACGTCAAACCCTGTATGGAACTTTACGACGAAGTTATTGAGATCATGCCGATTTAATTCGGCAATTCGCTCTTCTTCAAGGATCGATGCAGCATAGTTTTCTTTAGAGTCTTTGGCGTCAATATGAGATTTTTTTACCACAACAGAGAGTTGATCCCCATTGCGATTTATTACTTTAGCGGCAACCACCTCTCCAAATGCTCCCTTTCCAAGGAGCTTTATTTCTGTATAAGCGCTTTTAGTCGCCGGGATTAGGGAAATTGTCTGTGGTGCTAGAGGTTTTTTTTTGGTGCATTTCCAAATAATGAGCCGGAGTGATAGTTTTCCTAATGTATAGGGGATGTTGGGTCCGGGAAACATGCGAAAAAAGTTATCAATTTTTTCTAAGCGAGTAGATTTTTTTCTTTGTATACATAGCTGATAGGTTTGATAGGCAAGTCCAACGAATGGCACAACACATATGGCATCGGTTTTGGCTTCGTTTATTTGAGTTGCCCATTGATAGGCCGTCACTGTTCCCATTTATTCTCTTTGAGGTTCCTTCGGTGGTTCTAACAGCGATGGATCTGCATGTCGTTTTTTTGGGTCGAGCTGCATCATGCCCATGATGAGACGTTCGAAGGCGGGATCTCTTTGATATCTTTTTAAAGATCTTTTATCAAAATACTGTTCCCATTTTGGTTTGATTGCCGGATCTGTGAGTCCATTCTTCCATTCTTGAATTATATGCTTCCCTAGGTACGAATTATCTAACTCGTGTCTATTGAGTGGTCCACAGAGGTGTGAAATGTATGCGAGCACCTTGTGCTGTTCTGCGATGTCGTTATTGCCGCTGGGATTAATGAGAGGTTCACCTAAGTACATCTCACCGAATATGGCGCCCATTGTCCAGGTATCGATTGCCGACGTCATTTGCTCGTTGTATTTTGTTTTTAATGCTGGTGTTGTCTCTTCTTTAGATATAACGGTATGGCAGGCGAGTTCGGGAGGGCGGTACCATGATGTCACTAGTAATGTGTGTTCTGCTGGTGGACTTTTTTCCTCAAAGCTAATGCCAAAATCAATTAGAATAATTTTTATCGAATCACCTTGAAACATATACCCAATATTTCTTGGTTTGATATCGCAATGTACAATTCCGTGTTTTTTCAAGAAAGTGAGTGCATTTAATGCTTGTGCTCCGATATTGCGTAGATGATACATATTTAGTCGGTAAGGATTTGGTGGTTGGCCAATAGGAGCGGGGCGTAAGAGTTGATGCAGATCGCCAGCTAAAAGTTCATAAATAGAACATCTGGTAAGAGACATGCGGTCCCGATCTTCTATATCAAATCCTCCGTATAATCTTACAACAAGGTGATCTTTGTCATGAGGGTTCAATATTCTAATTATGTGCTCTTCATTTAGAGATGACTTATAGTCCGTTTTATCTGAGTAGTGGTGGTTGGGGGTAGATCTTTTCATTGCAACAGAGATTGTCTTTCTGTCTAGAGTTTTAACTTTGGCGTGAATAACAGTCGAAAAACTCCCGTCTCCGAGCTTTTTTATTAGTCTATAATCCACCGAATTGGTGGGCACTTGAGGGAATGTGTCCTTAAGTGATGGTGCGGCTATTGCTTGGACAGGTCCTCCTGCTGCTGCTAAAACTCTAGGTACTTCATAAGGCGCGCCAGCCGCTGCTGTAGCTGCTCCTCTTGATTGGGCTAACGCATGTTCATTGGGGTTGGGTAAGAGTGAGGATAAATATGAAAACGAATATACTGGTTCCATGATACCTCTTGAGTTTTAACTATTTAACGCGAGTTTTGGATAAGCAACGGCATTGGGGTCTGGCTTGGTATTCTGGTATTCTGGGGGGGGGGAGGCATGGGGTCAGGCTTGGTATTCTGGTATTTTGGTGTCCATCGTTATAGACTAGGCAACGAACACCAAAATATCAGAATATCAAGCCAGACCCCATGCTTCCCCCCCCCCAGAATACCAGAATACCAAGCCTGACCTCAGTGCCGGTTATCCAAAACTCGCGTTATTTATTGAAATAAGGTCTTATTTTGCTTTTATTAGATTTTCTATTTTTAGTAAAAACATTTTTTTGCATGAAGCTATACCGAACACACTCAAAAGTTGGCATTTCGGTATATATCGAGATACCAATGGATGGTTTTTTTTAGTCCTTCGGGGAATGAATGACGAGGGCTCCACCCGAGTTCTTTTTTGATTTTGGAGCAGTCGATGGCATAACGCTGGTCGTGACCGGGACGATCTTTTACGAATGTGATGAGACGATCGAATTCTGTTCGGTCTGTCTCGAGAGTTTCTGCGAGGGTACGAATGATTTCATCGATGAGAGCGATATTTTTCCATTCCGATTCCCCACCGACGTTATACGTTTCCCCTATTTTCCCTTTTTGGATAATAGTCCAGATCGCATCTGCATGATCATCGACGTAAAGCCAATCTCTCACATTAGCTCCTGTGCCGTAAATGGGAAGAGGCTTGCGCTCTAGGCAATTTTTGATCATGAGAGGAATGAATTTCTCAGGAAATTGGCATGGACCATAATTGTTGCTGCAGTTTGACGTTGTCGTTCGGATCCCATATGTATGATGGTAGGCGCGTACCAGGTGGTCCGAAGCAGCCTTCGATGCCGAATAGGGAGAGTTGGGTTGATAGGGAGTGGTTTCCGAAAAGTAGCCTGTCTCGCCAAGAGACCCATAGACTTCATCTGTAGAGATATGGTGAAAATGGATATGAGGATATTTTCTGACGATTTCAAGAAGCTGAAATGTTCCCATGATATTTGTTTCGATGAACTGCTGCGGTCCTTCAATGCTTCTATCGACGTGGCTTTCGGCCGCAAAATGGACAATGGTGCTGATGTTGTGGGAGAGACACAGCTGTTCGACGAGAGGTCTATCTCCGATATTTCCTTGAATAAAGGTATAACGTGGATCATCTTTGACAGAAGAGAGGTTTTCTAAATTTCCTGCATAAGTCAGCAAATCGAGGTTGACGATAGTTCCATTGAAATCGGGCTTCCCAAGAAGAAAACGGATGAAAGCAGAGCCGATAAAACCGGCACCTCCAGTGACCAGTAGATGATGTTGATTTTGTTGGCGAGAGTGATTGAGGAGTTCTTGTAAAAGAGCCGTCATCGGCGTTCCTTGTGGTATTGAAGGAGATAGTCGGATAAAGCTTCCTGCCATGTCCTTGGATGATATTTAAGTGTTTTTTTTATCTTTGTCGTATCGAGAACGGAATATAAAGGACGTTTTGCTGGCGTGGGATATTCTATAGTTGAAATAGGCAGAATCGTTTTCACTTTGATTGGGTAATGATGTTTTTTTCCCATATCGGCGATAGAGGAGGCAAAGGCATGCCAGGAGGTAGCGCCGTGGTTGGCAAAATGAAAGATCCCTTTATGGTTCAAGAGAGCGATGATCGCGTCGCTGAGGTCATCGCAAAAGGTGGGACGTCCCACCTGATCTACAACGACTCTTAAAACCTCTTTATCCTTCATAAGCTGCAGCATTGTCGAAACGAAATTTTTTCCATTGAGTCCAAAAAGCCATGACGTGCGGATGATGCATGCTTCACTGCACGCGTGTAAAAGCTTTTGTTCTCCCTCCCATTTTGTTTGGGCGTAGACTCCCAGTGGACGGCATGGAGAATCTTCGAGATATGGGGTATTGCTATTGCCGTCAAAGACGTAATCAGTAGAGATATGAGTGATGTGCAGACCGTATTTGTTAGCTCCGATTCCCAGGTTCTGTGGCCCTATAGCATTGATTGCATGGGCAAGTTGAGTCTCTTCTTCGGCTTTATCAACTTGAGTGTATCCCGCACAGTTAACGATATGGGTGATCGTGGGATTGTTTTTTAAAAAATTATCGACAGTAGCTTGACAAGTAATATCCGTGCCTTTATCTGTGTCGATAAAGGAGATCCCTTTATTTTTAAGCTGCCGGCATAGGGCTGTTCCTAGCATACCAGCAGATCCTGTTACCCATACGTTCATTTGAACAGTTCTCCAAAAGTTGGGGAATGTTGATCTCTCTCAGAGGTGATGGGGGGATCGATAGGCCATTCAATTCCAATGGAGGGGTCGTTCCAACGAAAACCAACTTCTGTTTTGGGATCATATAAAGAACTCACCTTGTATATCACATGGGCTTCATCACTAAGGACGCAGAAACCGTGAGCAAAACCGATGGGAATGAATAGCTGATGGTGTTCTTCTCCGTTTAAAATGACCCCTTGCCATTGCTTAAATGTGGGGGATTGGGGACGGATATCGACGGCAACGTCAAAAATGGTTCCTATAGGCACTCTGATTAGTTTCGCTTGTCCAGGAGTCGATTGGAAGTGCATCCCTCGGATGGTCCCTTTCTTTGAAAAAGAATGATTGTCCTGTACGAATTCTTCAATGATCCCTGCAGCGTGGTAGGTGGTTTGGTTGTAAGTTTCGAGGAAGAATCCACGTGTGTCTTTAAACACTTTAGGTTTAATGAGTTTTAATCCTTTAAGATGCAATTCGACGACTTCCATAGCACTATTTTCCATGTTCTGCAATCTGTAGAAGATAGCGTCCGTAATCGCTTTTTCCGAGGCGTTTGCCAAGTGTGATGAGCTGTTCTTTAGAGATAAATTTTTGGTTGTAGGCAATCTCTTCAAGACAGGCGATGTAGAGTCCTTGCCGTTGTTCGATGACCTGTACAAATTGACTTGCCTGCATCAGGCTATCGTGAGTGCCTGCATCAAGCCAACCGAATCCCCTTCCCATGATCGATACATGAATCGTCCCATTTTTGAGGTAATGGTTGTTGACGTCGGTGATTTCCAGTTCCCCTCTTTTTGAGGGTTTTAGGTTTGCTGCGATATCAAGGACATCGTTGTCATAAAAGTAAAGCCCGGTGACGGCGATATTTGATTTGGGATGGAGCGGTTTTTCTTCGATGGAAAGGGCTTTTCCGGAAGAGTCGAGTTCAACAACTCCGTAACGTTCGGGATCTTTCACTTCATAGCCAAAGAGCGTAGCTCCTTTGCGGCGCTGTTTGGCTTCTAGAAGCATCGGCCCTAAGCCGCTTCCATAGAGGATGTTGTCCCCAAGAATCAGACAGACAGAGTCATTGCCAACAAACTCTCTTCCGATGATGAAGGCCTCTGCGAGTCCATTTGGATGCGCTTGTTCAGCATAGCTGAAGCGAACTCCAAGATCACTTCCATCCCCTAGGAGCCGCTGAAAAAAAGGGAGGTCAGTGGGTGTTGAAATAATCAAAATCTCTTTGATTTGTGCGAGCAGCAAAATAGAGATGGGATAATAGATCATGGGTTTATTATAGACGGGAAGTAACTGCTTTGAGATGGCGAGGGTGATGGGATGAAGCCGTGTGCCGCTGCCGCCGGCAAGGATAATGCCTTTCATTGGACTTGGTTCCATTTGTTGAAGTTGGATGCTATCATAAATTCACACTCAAAGGCAACTCTAATTTATAAGTGAATTAATGTTACGCGAAGCGTTTGGAGTGCGAAAGTCCTCTTTCGCTTTGTCATGTAAAAGCGAAAGAGGACTTTCGCACTCCAAACGCTTCGCGTAGCAATAGGGAAATATTGAGACGAGTCCATTTAAGTCCTTATTTTCCTTCTTGAGAGAACTCTTTGGCGATGGTGAGCATGGTCTGCAGGTAGTCTTCTGAGTAAGGATCAAGGGTGATGACCTCTGCATTGAGCTCCTTGGCAAAAAGATGTGCTCCTTTGCTGCTATATTGTTTTTGAATGAAAATTTTTCTCGTGTTTTCTGCGCGCGCTTGGTTGAGGATGGCATTTAGCTGCTGCGGGGCGGGATCTTTTCCTTCAAATTCAATCGATAGTTGACGTAGCTGGTAATCGCGACAGAAATAAGCATACGCCGGATGTGATACCATGATCACATGTCCTTTTATAGGCTTTAATAACTCGGTGATTTTGATATCGAGAGCATCGAGTTCTTTAATGAATATTTTTAATGCTTCTTGATACTGCGCTGCATGCTCGGGATAAAGGGCACTCAAAGCGTTGGCGATGGTTGTGGCTTGAATTTTTCCCTGACGAAGGCTAAGCCAAATATGTAAATCTTGACTGTTACAGTGGCAGCAATGGGCTCCTGAGTGGGGGTCTGTGGTGATCATATCAACATTTTGTCTTAGGTCGATAAGCTGCAAATCTCCATTATAAGCTTTAAGAGCTGCACTGGCACGTGTCTCAAAATTTTCTCCGATGCAGAACCAAATATCTGCTCGCCCGGCACTAAGCATTTGTTTGGGTGTAGGCTCAAAGGTGTGGGCGCTTGCTCCGGCTGGGACCATGAGATTGACTGTGACCGTATCTCCAGCTATTTTTTCGACAAAAAATTTGTGCGGAGCAACACTGACGAGTACTTGATGAGAGAGCGCAACAGCATTAAGGGGTAAAGCAATAAAAACCATTGCAATAAAGAGTGTGAAAAAGTTCATATGATTACTTTTTTATGGTGTGTAAAAAGTCGATTTCTTCCAGATGCGTCCATCGATAATATTTCGGAAATGCTCGGAAGAGAGATATTCAGCGTGTAGCGTGTAGTCCCCATTAGATTGAAGTTCATAGACTTCAAACCCCTCTGATTCAGGGGTGTCGAGGAACTCCCAGGCAATTGTGGCTTCTCTAATGATCCCTTTGCCTTTGATTGTCCCTACCTCGTCATTAGTGAGTTCTACATTGAATCCGTTCGGCTGAAGATTGGAAAAAATTAAGTGATTAAAAACATCTTCTTCTCGTCCTTCTAATTCCACTCGCTGCTGGCAGTCGATTACCCCATTTTCAGCTTTTGTGATAATCCATTTTGTAAAAAAACGGAGGCGTTCAGGACTGCTGCTAAATGTGACATGTCCCTCTCCAAGCCATTGTCCAGGAGTAAAAATAAATTCGTGTATGGCCATTAAAATATATATCTCCGACTATAAATGCTTTGTAATATTCCTAAGGCTGTCATGGTTGAAACTAGCGATGATCCCCCATAAGTGAGGAGCACTAATGGCACCCCAGTGATGGGTAGAAAACCACTCATCATTCCAATGTTGACAAGGACATGCATAGCTAAATAGGCGCTAATGCCCGCAGAGAGAAGACGTCCAAACTGATTACTCGCCACGGCTGTCACCTGAAAACCTAGGTAGATCAAAGTATAAAAAAGAAGCAATAATAAAAGTAGTCCAAAAAATCCAAAGATCTCTCCAAAGGCAGGAAAAACAGAATCGGTATAGGGAGTGGGAAGCCACCCCCCTCCTGTGAACTCACTGGTACGCCATCCATTTCCTGTTAGTCCTCCAAGGGCAATTGCTGTTGCTGCAGCCTCTTGGTGGTGGGTGTGTGGATTCAGGCGTTCGAACTGGTAGTCCTTCAAGAAAAGAGTGGCATATGGACGAATTTCCTCATGGGAGACAATGCCTAAGAAAATGACGGCGACAAAGACAAGAGAGCTTGCTCCAACCCATGACATTGCTTTGATGACGCTCGGGCGGATTCCTCCAAAATAAAACATGACGAGTGTGATGGGAAAGAGGATCAGTGCCGTTCCGAGATCGGGTTGTTTGAGAATTAAAATAAAAGGGATCCCTGCAATTAGGCTGGCAAAAAACGCTGTGCTCCATGTCGTCGCTTTTGATCCTCTTCTTTCTAAAAACCAGCTTAAAGCAATGACGACGACGAGTTTGGCGTATTCTGAGGGTTGAAAGCTCATATTCAAAAATGGGAGGCGGTACCACCGGTGGACCCTTTGTACTGAATCGGTAAAAAACAGGCCGATGAGTAATATAATAAAAACTATATAGAGAAACCATGTCCATTCGCGTAGTTTATTGTAATCGAGCCCAGCGAAGAGAATAAAAACGGCGAGAGCGAGTCCGAAACCACGAAGCTGCTGTTTGATCACCGGAGTAAAGAAGCTATCGTCGAGTCCTTCGAGAGTGTTTTCTACGCTGAATGAGGAGACGACAAGAAGGCTCATGAAAAGCAGGGCGATGATGATAGGGATCATCCGAAAGTCAATACGTAAAAGGTAGCGGTAGTCCCACATAAAATTTGCTAAAAAAACCAATAATAACAGATGTATTCGATTTTATACAATGCTTGATTGTTTTGACATAAAATTATTGACAATAATTACTTTCCCTCTCTATGAGAAACGATAGGTTCTCACCTATGCCAAGAGCTTTTTTTACTACGCGAAGCGTTTGGAGTGCGAAAGTCCTCTTTCGCTTTGTTATGTGAAAGCGAAAGAGGACTTTCGCACTCCAAACGCTTCGCGTAGCTTAGGGGGCTTCGTCCTCTAAAAACCCTCACCAAAGGGACGAAGTCTCTCTGGACTCCCGTTTTTAAAATCAAATAAAAACGCGGGCTTTAGTATCAACTAGTTGAGAGGGAAGAAGACCCGTATTTTCCAAATATCGCCCCACTAAACTAAATCCTAAGGTATAACCAGTCCAACGAGGAATATTTTTTTCTTTTGAGCCAAAAAACCATTCTGAGTGATTGTACGAAGCGTTATTATATTCTTTTTGTGCTAATAAATTGAACATCATTAGTTCTTCTTGATTAAGAGCTATATTCCAAGGTTTTGGTGAAAGTTGGTTAATTTCCAAGTCGAAATGATCAGCTAATCCTTCACTAACAAGTGCTTCTAACAATGTATTTCCATATCCGATTGTCAACATACGGGCGGCATGATGAATTTCATGAGCAATCACACTTTTTACTTCTTGATCAAGAAACCTAAGAAAATAATCAGAAACAGGATTTATAGAAATAACAATTGTGTTTGCGTTTTTGGCATATCCACGTATCCCGATTTCCGGAACAGTTGAAAACGGATCATCCATCACAACGATATCTAAAGGTGGAATAGAAATAAGAGCGTTAGCTCTGCTAAGGACAATTTCTATACATCTTTTAATATCTTCCTCAATAGCATTTAAACGACCTGTTTGCTTTAACACATAGACATTAACATCCATTTACAATGAACCTAATGACAAAATAAACTGAAAAAATTAGGCTATTGACAATCTAAGCCTTTTACTAACTCTTCTTACTATGATTTCATAGTATCAAAATTGATACATTCAAAACAACAAAAATGTATTGTCATTTTGATTTGTTTCTTCTTTTCGATGATTCTCGTTTGGCATACGATCAGTTGGTTTTATACCGAAACACCTTGAAAAATTGGCATTTCGGCTGCGCCAAAGCCCCGGGATTCGATCGATAAAAACCAT
>JABDDS010000025.1 GCA_013287465.1 Chlamydiota bacterium
AATCCCGTGCCTGTGCCTCTGCCCGCCCCTTCCCGATTATTTTTTTCGTTGAGCCATTTTGACCAGAAAGGAGTCTAGCTTAATTTCTTTTAAAGTTTAATCGGGAAAAGGGCATAGCAGAGGCACAGCACGGGTACAGGTACAGGCACAGGCACGGGATTGCAGTTTCGAAAGAAGTCTATTGTTTCCAGAGAGGGCTGAGCTTCAATTTTTCTATGACAGCTTCGCTATCATTATCATCGTGTATAATGGCGAGGCGTTCGGCTTCCTTTAGAAGGAGACCCATTTTTTTCCCGGGTAGGATTCCTTGCTCCTGTAACATAGTTCCTGTTACAAGTGGCTTTTTGTCCCGAATACGCTGGATATGCATTTGCAGTTGCAGTATTCTCTTTTGGTGTTTTTCTAGCAGCTCTTTTCTCATTTCAATAGACAGTCGGACGCCAACTACAACCAACGCTTGTTGGACCGCAGGGTGCGCGTAAATCGTAGCCCATTGGAGGAGATCTACTACACTGGAAGTTTCCCTTGCCACTGCATCCTTGACGTGGAGAAGATAAAGGGCAAGCTCCATATCGGCTTTACTTGTTTTTAGATACGTGCACAACTCTTTTACTTCACCAGGACTAATGTCAGGAAATAGTTCGAGTAAAAACCACATGGTCGGAGTATCCTGCGGAAAATCAGCAAATGGGGCAACGCGGTGTTTGATTTCATTGAGGTGGACCCCTTGAAGGGTGGGAAAGATGACGGGTAGTAGTTCCAGCCGGTGCATATCGACCAAAGTGTTGGCAAAATGAAGATGCGTGGACATCTTGACTAATTCATTCCACACCCGTTCCATCGCGACAGGAGGGAATAGGGTGGGGGCATTGGCCCGAATGGCTTCTCTGGTGTCAAAATCAATGGTAAAATCAAAGCGGGCAGCAAAGCGAAAGGCTCGAATCATGCGCAAACGGTCCTCGGTAAATCGCGCATAAGGATCTCCAATAGTGCGGATGATTTTATGTTTTAAATCTTCTTTGCCATGGACATAATCGTAGATGATATCTTCTAGAGGATCGTAAAACATCCCATTGATCGTGAAATCGCGTCTTAGCGCATCCTCCTCAGCAGTGGCTAATTCAATAGCTGTGGGTTTCCTCCCATCTACATACTCCATATCCCGCCTGAAAGTGGCAACTTCAAACTGATGCCCATCGATGATGACGACGACAATGCCAAAAGAGAGGCCGATGAGAAGAGTATGGGGGAAGAGATCGAGAATTTTTTCAGGGGGAGCATCCGTGGCGATGTCGATATCTTCTGAAGGGTGGCCAAGGAGGTAATCGCGAACCCAACCACCAGCGAAATAGGCGGTGTAGCCAGCGTTTGTCAATTTGTGGACGATTTCTGTTGCGAGGGCGCGCGATGTCATTAGACCTCTTGTGCTTGCCATTGAGCACGAGTGATGTCGGGATCTTTATCAGGGGTGATGGTAAAGCCCAAATTCTTACATAGTTTAATCATCTCGGTATTTTCTGATAATATGCGGGAATCGATCATCTCAATTTTTTCTTCCTTGGCGATGGAAATCAGACATTTGAGTAGTTGGGTGCCCACTCCTTGATTGTGATGACTATCTATAATTATCATAGAGAAACGAGCGTAACGGGTCCCAGGAACGCGAAATAGCCGAGCGACTCCAATGATTTTCTTTTCTTTACCATTATCTCCATTGATTTCTGCGACGGTGGTCCACTCCCGATCGTAGTCGGTGCAACAGATCCGTATCAACCTCTCATGCGCCACTCGCTCATCGAGGCTCATAAATTCGAAATAACGCTGCCTGACGCTCTTTTCAGAGAGTTCTTTGTGAAGGGAGACGATTAACCGCTCGTCTTCGGGGCGAATGGGGCGCAATATAATAGGAGTGCCATCTTTCAATTGTGAATGGATCACGTAATTAAGTGGGTAAGGACGAATTGCCAGCTTCGGCAACTCAGCGTCAGTGATGGCAGCATCATGTAGCACTATCCTCGCATCGAGTGCAATGATTTCATCGTTTGAAGCCAACAGAGGGTTGATATCGCATTCTTTAATGCGTGGGTGCTGAACAATCAATTGAGAAAAGTTAATGAGAATCTCTTCTAGGGATGCTAAATTTACCGCTTTTTGTCCGCGTACACCATGGAGAGCTTCATAGATTTTTGTTTTTTTCATGAAATGGCGTGTCAACGTGCTGTTGAGAGGAGGAATTGCCAAGGCGCTGTCTTTGAATACCTCGACGAGTTGGCCTCCAGATCCGAAGAGAAGGACAGGACCAAACTGAGGGTCGGTGGAACTTCCCAAAATTAATTCATAGCCACCTTTAGGGACCATTCTTTGGACTGTCACTCCCTCAAAATGCTTTGCTCCGGCAAGACGAGTGACGCTTTCTTTAATCTCCTGAAAGGCTTTTAACACATCTTCAGGGGAGCGCAAATTGAGTTTAACACCACCCACATCCGTTTTGTGTGTAATCGTTTCAGAAAAGAGTTTTAATACGATGGGAAAACCAATTTGAATAGCTTTTTCAATGGCATCGTCGACGGTTTTGGCAATGAGTGTTTCTACAACGGGGATTTTATAATAACTCAACAGTTGCTTCGATTCTGCTTCAGTTAAAAGAGTACGTCCGCTATAGAGAACGGCATCAAGAAAAGCATCGACTTTTTCAGTTCTCGTATTGCCTTGATGAAAGTGATTTTTAACACCTGCATCGGGTGTCTCGTAGAGAGTTTTTAGGTTTTGACTATATTTCCACATCATTGCAAATGTCTTTGCAGCATCATCAGGGTACTCAAAAACAGGAATATTGGCAGTGTTGAGAATTCGAGTTCCTTCAGCTACAGCTTCTCCGCCCATCCAGCTAGCAAGAAGTGGCTTGCCAGGTATATTTGAAAACGATTGCACTTTTTTAGCGACGCCAGTGGGATCTGTCATGTCCTGAGGAGATAGAATAACTAAAATCCCATCTGTGTTCTCATCTTTAGCAACGATTTCAAGTGTTTTTTCATAAGTTTCTGCAGTGGCATCCCCTAAGATGTCCACAGGGTTGCCATGGCTCCACGCAGCGGGGAGGGGCTTGTTTAATGCGTCAATAGTCTTGCTATCTAGGACAGACAGCTCGGCTTGATTGATGATGGTAGCGTCTGTCGCTAAGACTGCTGGTCCGCCGGCATTGGTGATGATCGATAGTCTCGGACCTTTTGGACGTGGCTGACGAGATAACACTGAGGCCATGCTGAAGAGCTCAGAGATTGAATTCACACGCAACACTCCAACGCGCTCGAGAGCGGCATCGAAGACTTCATCGCTGCCTGCTAGAGATCCCGTGTGGGAGGCGGCTGCTTGGGCGGCTGCCTGCGTGCGGCCGGCCTTAATGACGATAATGGGTTTTTCTAATGCTACTTCACGCGCTGCTGTAAGAAAAGAACGAGCATCACCAATGGTTTCCATATAAAGAAGTAAACTTTGTGTATTGGGATCGCTACCTAGATAATCGATCAACGAACCCCAATTGACATCAGCCATCGAACCGATGGAAACGAAGGAACTAAAGCCAATCTTTTCGCGGTAGCTCCAATCGAGCACCGCTGTACACATTGCTCCTGATTGACTAATAAAAGCTAAATTCCCAGGCAGCGCCATCCCGCTGGCAAAAGTGGCGTTGAGTCCATAAATTGGATTCATCACCCCAAGGCAATTGGGACCAATAATAGGCATATTGCCTCGGCGTGCGTGCAAAAGAATCTCTTCTTCTAATTTGATTCCCGACGGACCGAGCTCTTTAAAGCCTGCGGAAATAATGATTGCAGTTTTAACGTGTGCTGCAACACATTGGGCGACTAAAGAAGGGACCGTGGCGGCGGGGGTAACAATGATGGCGAGGTCCACTTGTTCTGGCACATCGGCAATAGAGGGGTAACATTTTAGATTCATAACCTCTTTTCGTTTTGGATTAACAGGGTAAACGCGACCGGGGAAACCTCCAGCCTTGAGGTTTTTGAGGATGGTGGCACCAACAGAACCTGGTTCATCTTTAGCTCCAATGAGCGCGACAGAAGAGGGAAGAAAAAGGGGATCGAGGGGTTGGGGGTAACGATCGATAAAGTTTTGCGAGGGGTCTGTTCTATTTTTTTTCATTGTAGACCTTTTGTTTACAGCATCAAAAAAACAATAAAATATAACAGGATAGGCAGGATCGGCTTCGCCGGCAGGATAGGCAGGGTTTTTATCCTGCCGGCGAAGCCGATCCTGCCTATCCTGTTATATTTTATTGTGTTTATAACGTCATCCTACGTAAATAATTCATAATATGCAATGAATTTTTGATATTGCCTCTAATTGAAGTAAGGGTGTAACATCTAACTATGATTAAACAACATCTTTTAAAATCAGTCGATGATGCGATTCATGCGGTTTCATTGCTAAAAGAACCTTGGGCTTTACAGTTCATTGAATCAGTAGCGTTGGCGTTGAGCTCTTGTTTCCAGAAAGGCAACAAAGTTCTTGTGGCAGGTAATGGAGGAAGTCTTTGCGATGGAGCCCATTTTGCTGAGGAGCTGACGGGTCTATTTCGCAATGTGAGACCCCCATTACCTGCTATCTCTCTATCCGAACCTGGCCACATCACTTGTGTCGGTAATGATTTAGGCTTTGAATGGATCTTTGCGCGGGCTGTTGAGGCTTATGGAAAAGAGGGAGATATCTTTGTTGGATTGACCACCAGTGGTAACTCGGCAAACATCGTCAACGCTTTCGCAGCTGCTAAGAAAAAAGGGATGCAAACAATTGCATTTTTGGGAAAAGACGGGGGAAAGCTCAAAGGTATTGCCGATTTTGAACTGATCATCAGCGGTTTTTCAACTTCAGATCGCATCCAAGAAGCTCATATGACAACAATTCACATCATTATTGAAATGCTCGAATACCAGATGTTTGGATTGACTAAATAATATGCTCAAGCACACCGAAAAATATTTCTTAAATATCATTAAGGGTAAACGCAACGGAATTATTCCGTTTTTTTTGCGTTCTATCCTTTGGGTGCTCAGCTGGCCCTATGCCCTTGTCGTTACCTTTCGTAACTGGATCTTCGATCAGGGGTGCTTGCGCCGTTATTATCCCCCTGTGCCTGTTGTGATCAGCATCGGCAATATCGTTGTAGGAGGGACGGGAAAAACTCCTGTCACCCTGATGCTTGCTAAAGAATTTTATCCTGATTATCCAATCGCTATTTTATCTCGTGGCTATCGCTCGATAGCGGAAAAATTAGCTGAACCTACCGTTTTATGTAGCGGAAATGGACCGGTTCGCTCTCCTGCTTTTTGTGGTGATGAACCTTTTCTCATCGCTCAAAACCTTCCGAAGGCTTTTGTTATTGTAGGACGTAATCGTCATAAATCCTCTAACATTGCAGCTCAAGCAGGAATTCAGTTGATTCTTCTCGATGATGCGATGCAACATCGTCGTTTGGCACGTGATTTTGACGTCGTTGTAATGAACTCGCACGATCTTTTTGGCCAGGGGTATTTTTTACCTCGAGGACTTCTTAGGGAAAAGCTTTCCTCTCTTGCTCGGGCCCATCTCATTGTCCTCAATCACGTCGATAGCAGCGAACCATTTGATAAATTAAAACAGCAAATAGAGAAATACACAAAAGCTCCTGTTGTGGGTACTTCGATGGAAGTGATTGCCGTAAAGACTTTTGTCGGAGATCTCAATGTTTCATTGCAGGGAAAGAAAGTAGGGGTTTTTTGTGGCATTGCTCACCCTGAGTACTTTTACCACACTGTTGAACAACAGGGAGCCAATATTGTCCATCATGCCTCCGTTGCTGACCACCAGGAATTTGGTATCGCCACTTTAAAAGTGTTTTCTCAAAAATGTAAGTCTTTAGGTGCTGAATTCATCGTGTGCACCGAAAAAGATAAAGTGAAAATCGACTCAGAAGAGTCTCTCTCCCTCCCTATCCTTTGGGTGCAAATGGGATTAAAAATCGTCGAAGGACAACAATTCTGGAATGATTTTATCAACGCAGTTAAGGAGCTGGGCAATAATAACTTTGACGATTCGGCTGCGCCAAAGCCCCGGGGTTGAATGATCGAAAACAACCCAATATTATAATATAGGGCAGTTTTCGATCATTCAACCGCGGGAGCTTTCGCGCGGCCCAATCGTCAAAGTTATTGTTGCCCAGCTCCTAAATCTGGTCTTGTGTCGAATATGCTCAAAATTAACAATTGTTGATTTTGAGCATATTCATTTGACGTAAATATTCTGCTTATTTTATACTTCGGGGTGTGAAATTAAGGACATTTATGAAACCGTTTGTCGGAAGAGATAATGAGTTACGGAGGCTTGAAGATTTACTTAAAGTAGGAAGGGCTTGCCTCGCTGTAATTAAAGGTCGCCGTCGGATAGGAAAAAGTCGCCTTGCTGAAGAATTCGGGAAAAATAAAAAGTTTTTACCCTTCAGTGGATTAGCTCCGGCTAAAGGGGTAACAGCACAGGACCAACGCGACGCCTTTGCGCGCCAGTTGACGGCGTTATTTCATCTTCCCCCTTTTACTTTCACTGATTGGAGTGATGCCTTTGCACACTTATCAAGGCGCTTAACTGGACAACCTACGGTAATCCTTTTTGATGAGATCTCTTGGATGGGTTCAAAAGATCCGACATTTATCTCTAAACTGAAGGTCTGGTGGGATTTAGTTTTGCAAAATCATCCGTCAATTGTTCTTATTTTATGTGGTTCTATCTCCACATGGATTGATAAAAACATCATTAACAGCACGGCATTTTTTGGACGAGTTTCCCTTTATTTGGAACTTACCGATTTGTCGATTCCAAAATGCAAAGAGCTCTTGAATCTTCAGGGTTTTAAGGGGTCAGATTTCGATTTTTTTAAGATTCTTAGTGTCACAGGGGGAATACCCTGGTATTTGGAACAAATTCAAACTCATCAAAGTGCCGATGACAATATCAAACGCCTTTGCTTTGAGAAAAATGGTCTTTTAGTTCATGAATTTGATCGTATATTTAACGATCTTTTTAGTTCCAGAGGAGAAGTTTATAAAAAAATTATTAATCTGTTAAGCCAAGGCATGAAAGATCGACTAACTCTACAAAAAACACTGTCCTATCCTTCTAGCGGTACATTGAGTCATCATCTTAAAAGCCTTGAAATCTGCGGGTTTATTAGCAAGCATCCCGATTGGTCTTTGAAAACAGGAAAGCCTGGTAAAACGACTCTATATCGGCTTTCTGACAATTATCTTCGATTTTATATTCACTACATAGAGCCGAATCTGGCAAAGATTGAACAAGGATCTTTTTCCGAAGTTCCTATTTCGAGTTTGCCTGGTTGGGAGTCAATGTTTGGATTTCAACTTGAAAACCTTCTTCTTAAGAATCGCTCTCTCATTTTTCAATCGATTGGGATTTATGCTCAGGATATCGTTGCTGATAATCCTTACGCTCAGAAAGCTTCGGAACGAAAAAAGGGCTGCCAAATCGATTACCTCATTCAAACGTATTCAAATACCTTATTTGTATGCGAAGTTAAAATGCGCCGCCGTGAATTGGGTCTTGAAGTTGTTGATGCAATGAAGGCCAAAATAGCTTCACTTGCTTTTCCTAAGGGATTTGGAGTCTCACCTGTCTTGTTACATTTAGGGCCGGTTTCTGATGCCCTCTTAAATAGTCGTTATTTTTACCGCATCATCGATGTTGCTGATATTTGTCTTTGATAATTTTTAATGATTTGTTAATCTCCGAGATATACCAAACGTGTTTCAAAATTGGCATTTCGAGCTGCGCGAAAGCTCCCGCGGTTGAATCGATCGCAAACTGCCTCATATGTACAATATTAGGCGGTTTGCGATCGTTCAACCCCGGGGCTTTGGCGCGCTCCAAATGTCAATTTTGAATCACGTTTGGTATAAATACAAACCTCTTGGTGATAGTAGATATTATGTTAAGAAAATTTTTAGATTACCAGTTGTCGCTTGTTGAAAAAGGTAAACCCCTCCATTGGTTGCGCCCATTGGTGACCGCTGGTGATACCTTCCTCTTCGAAGCTCCGATTAACACTTCCAAAGGACCCCACATCCGCGATTCTATCGATGTAAAACGTTGGATGATGATTGTTGTGATAGCATTACTCCCTTGCATCCTCTGGGCAATTTGGAATACGGGCTTGCAGTCTTTCGTGTATACAAGCGGCGACAGCAAACTTATGAGTGAATACCTCTCAAGTTCTCTTTCCTTCGATGGTTATCTGAATTTTGCTACAAAAGATGAACGTTACCTCACAATCATTCAGATGGGTCTAATGGCGGTATTGCCGTTAATTTTGATTACTTATGTCGTCGGAGGGGTCTGGGAGGCGTTTTTTGCTATTGTACGTGGACATGAAATCTCCGAGGGATTCCTTGTCACAGGTATTCTTTATGTATTGATTTTACCTTCTACAATTCCCTATTGGATGGCTGCCGTGGGCGTTTCTGCTGGGGTTGTCCTTTCTAAAGAGGTGTTTGGTGGCGTCGGAATGAATATCGTCAACCCAGCGCTTGCTTGCAGAGCTTTTCTCTTTTTTACTTTCCCTGGAAAAATGTCAGGAGATGTTTGGGTAGGCACGAATCCAACTGTGGTACGTAAAAGCCTGATCGCCATGAACCAAGAGGCTCATACGGGAGCACTCGATGGCTTTAGTCAGGCAACGAAGCTGACTAAATTCAATGTGACTCAAGAGGTTAAACGGATCCATGTCGATGCAATTGCAACTAATGACCTTGGCAGTAACGTAGAGACTTACGGAACGATTGAAAAACATTTTGACCAGTGGAATACCCTTGGAGATCATCATGCGACTCTTGGACAACTGTCTCAGGATCAGCTTCGCAGTTTTGTGACGAGTCCTCTTGCTGAAGGTGGACTCGGCCTCTCTTCCGGGTACTACGAAGATGCCTATCATTTTTCCTCTCTTAATTATGGCATCGGACACAATAGCGACTGGGGATTTTTCTTCGGTGATAAACTGGGGTCGATTGGAGAGACCTCCACGTTTGCATGTCTTTTAGGGGCTCTTTATTTAATCTATACAGGTGTTGGCTCTTGGCGCACTATGGTGGGAATGGCCCTTGGAGCCTATTTCACGGCCCTTCTTTTGGAATTGCTTTCAAAGAATGTGGGGATAGATGGAGGGGCATGGAATCCTGCACAATTGGGATTTCCGGCTTACAAGCACCTTCTCCTCGGTGGGTTAGCCTTCGGCCTTGTCTTTATGGCAACTGATCCCGTCTCCTCTCCGAGCATGCCGGCTGCCAAGTGGGTGTATGGACTTTTCTGCGGACTCATCACCGTGATTATTCGAGTGATTAACCCGGCCTACCCAGAGGGGGTCATGCTTGCAATTTTGATGGGTAATGTATTTGCGCCATTGTTCGATTACTACGCTGCACGCAGCTATAGGAAAAGGAGCACCAAACGTGTCAGAGTCACCACCTAATACCACAGGAACCAGTAACTTACGCACCATTTTATTCATGGTGGCTTTAAGTTTTGTTTGCGCCTTGATTTTATCGGTGCTGGCGAGTGCCTTAGCAGAGCCCCAAACGGTCGCTAAAAACCTCGATCGCAGCAAGCAAATGATGATTGCTGCGAGGATATTGGATCACCAAGGGAATTTCCTCATCCGAAATGCTGAAGGTCGTTATGTTCCTGCAAAATACCTCAAAGATGGCATTTTAGCTCCAACAGATCAGACGATCATCGGATCTCAAAAGGAACTTCTTGATGTTTATAAGATACGCCTCATTCCTATGTTGGTCGATGGTAAAGGGGAGTTGACGACTTTCCAAGCTGTGAATCTCAATGAAGGGGAGTACCTCGCTAATTATAAAAAAACAGGTTACTATCTTCAGCCATATAAGCTTCTTTATAAAATCCAATCAAATCCAAGCTCGGAAGCTAAAATGGAAGGGGGACAACAACCTACAGATGGCTATGTGATCCCTATTAATGGCTTTGGTTTGTGGGATGCGATTTACGGCTACTTAGCTATTGCTAATGATGGAAACACCGTCATTGGAATGACATGGTACGATCAGAAAGAGACTCCTGGTCTCGGTGCTAACATTGCAGAGGCTCCCTGGCAAAATCTTTTTCCTGGTAAATTGCTTTTCCAAGCAGGTTCAGACGGCAATACCGATTTTAAAACGGCTCCTCTGGGAATCACTGTTGTCAAGGGAAAGGTTTCCGAAGTGTTGGGGGAATCACCGAAATCGAAAAGCGCTGTAGATGGAATGGCGGGGGCAACACTGACCGGAAATGGAGTCAATGATGCATTCAAAAACGTACTGAATGCATATCGTCCTTTTTTGATAAAACTCCATGAGCAGACGAAAAAAGAAGGTTAATTTTTATGGCTCAAAAAGTAGCGACAATGTCTTACCTCACCAATCAGCTGTGGGGAGGAAATCAAATTTTGGTTGCGGTTCTTGGAATCTGTTCCGCACTTGGAGTGACTAACCGTCTTTCTGTCTCGGTGACAATGGGACTTTCTGTCTCTTTTGTAACGGCATTTTCCTCTTTTTTCGTCTCTTTACTACGCAAAGTCACCCCCGATAGCGTGCGAATGATCACCCAGCTTGCGATTATTTCTGTTTTTGTGATCATCATCGACCAATTTTTACAGGCTTATTTCTTTAGCATTTCTAAGGTGTTGAGCGTTTTTGTGGGGTTGATCATCACCAATTGCATTGTGATGGGACGAACCGAAGGGATGGCTAAAAATGTGGCTCCTATCCCTGCGTTTCTTGATGGACTTGGCGCAGGACTTGGCTACGCGGGTGTTTTATTTATCGTGGGGGGAATTAGGGAACTGTTGGGTTTCGGTCAGCTTTTTGGTTACCAAGTGGTCCCGCTAACATGGTATGCAACGGCAGAAAATCCCGATGCCTATGACAATTTTGCCCTGATGGTGAGTCCTCCGGCTGCATTTTTTATTTTAGGTGGAATGATCTGGGTCTTCAATATTATTAATAAAAAGGCTTAAATTATGTGGATGGGAAATTATGAGCCCCTCAATCTTTTGGGGCTGTTGATACAGGCTGTTTTTATTGAGAACTTCTTATTGGCAAACTTCCTGGGGATGTGTACCTATTTGGCATGTTCTACAAAGTTAAAGACCGCTAATGGCCTTGGAGTTGCCGTGGTCTTTGTGTTGACCGTTTCGGGGATCTTGAATTGGTGTGTTCAACATTTTGTCACCGGAGGTGGAGCCCTCGCTTGGCTTAGGGTTGTGGGGGTTGATGCATCGGGAATAAACTTGGAATTTCTTCAATTTCTTCTGTTTATTTCTGTAATTGCCGGCTTCACTCAGATGCTCGAAATTATTATCGAGAAAGTTTCTCCAGCTCTTTATATGTCTCTTGGACTCTATCTTCCTCTTATAGCCGTTAACTGCGCAATCTTGGGAGCCTGCCTTTTTGCTGTCACGCGCGATTATCCATTTATACCCAACGTCGTTTATGTGTTTGGCTCAGGCTTGGGCTGGTGGCTTGCCATTGCCTTGATTGCCGCTATCCGAGAAAAGCTGGCTACCGCCCATGTGATTCCAGCTCTCCAAGGGATGGGGATCACATTCATCATGACAGGGTTGATGGCGATGGCATTTCAGGGGTTTACCGGAATAAAATTGTCTAACCCCACAGGGGAAGTCAATGTCTCTCCACTGACTATCCTCAATGAGGTGGTGATCTCAGAAGAGAAAATAAAAAACTAATCGTCGTCAGATAGCGATTTGGAGAAGGGGGCCGGTAGGGTGGCCAAGGCAGCACAGCTTATTTAGAATCTGGTTAAGCTTTGGATTGGCAACGGTAGGGTTACGAAGCGTCTGTTGAACCACTTTTTTCTCCCAATTACGGAGAGGAAGAGGTTTTTTTGATTTTTTCGCGAGGTTGAGACATTTTGCCTTTAGTCTGTCCATTTTTTTTTGTTGTTGCAATGAAAGAGGTCTTCTCGTTTGTTTTTTTGCTTTTACGTTCAAGTATAAATCTTTCTCCCTCTCGGTAATGAAATTTCGAGAAAGAGCTAAGTCTGCAAACCACTCGGGTGTTTCGGTTTCACGATAATAGTCAAATCTTTCGGCAAACGCTCCTTTAAACATTTTATCTTGATAAGACTCAAAGCTCATTTTTAAGATCGATAGGTCAAAAGGACTCCTTTTGTTTGGGGGAATATTGAAAAAGTAATGGTCGACGACTGTCTCTTCAATAGCTGTTTTAGCTCCGGTGCCGCTATAGGGATCTGTCGTATGGCTTGCATCGCCCCGGATTGTAAAGAGAGTGTGTCCCAGAACCATTTGATTTCTTTCTGCTTTGCGTAACATGATATCGACGGGGTAAGTTCTATCTAGCTGCATGGCAACAGGCCTCATGGTGTGCCCTCTAGAGTGGAAAATCATATGTATAAAATCAAGAGGACCATGTAACGCCTTTGATTTGCGTTCTAATCTTTCATGTAACTCCTTTTCTAAGGCGCTAGTATCCTGTTCTAGGTGCCTTAATACAGCGATTCTGTCTTGATATTTTTCCAGGATTATTTGTTCTTCTTGTCTAAAAATACTCAACAAGTAGTCGTGTTTATTAAGTCGCGATAGCCCTGAAGGGCCATCTAGGACGTGTGAACCTGATTGAAGAATATTGCGTTGATGAATTAAACATCCAAAAAGAACTTTAATGATAATCCAAATCCCTTTTAATGCGTTGGTGACGCGATAGACTGTGATTTTCCATAAAGAAGGAGAAGTTTCGTTTGTATCTTTCTTATAGATTGAAAATGCGAGTTTTGTAGGTTTTGAGAGTCTTTTGAAGCCGATGCCAAGCATGCTTCTTGTTGCGGAGTGAGCACCATCAGCTGCTATAACGGCCGTGAAGTCTCTATGAAGCGTTGTAGAGTCGGGCATTTGGATATCTACACTTCCATCTGGGTAAATTTTTTCTATGGTTGTTTCATGTTGGATATTTATTGTAGGTCGAATAGAGCGCAACGTCTCTTCTAATGCGGTCTCTAAATCGCTGAGCGCCGTTTCTGTGTAGTAGGCGCGATTGTGGCTAAAACTGCTTTTTCCTTCTAAACGGGAGAGTGTGCCCAAAAAGAGCAGAATTTTTAACTCTTGAGGATTCCACTTACCGAAGGTTACAGTATTGGGTCTTCCTTCTCTATCCACCTTTCTTTTTTCGATAATTTCTATTGATTTTCCTTGTAGGGTGAGCGAAATAGCTTGTATTAAACCCGTTGGACCAGCCCCCACAACGAGAAATGGATTCGGGTCTGTGTTTTGGTGTTTCCGACAAATAGCTAAAAGTCCTTCTGTTTTTGCATCTTGTAGAACTTTTTGACCTACTTCCTCTGCTAGTCGATGTGCTTTTCTTTCCAACTCAGGAACATAGTCCCAGAAGTCACTTTTGAAATACGAGGCGGTATTATCGTTTTTTAATTTTTCAATAAGACTAGCTAGCTGCTGTAATCTTGGTTGCTTGTTCACCGCCCCGCAGTATAAATCGGAAATGGCAAATTTTGGTTCGTAAGGATTTGATAAGATTTGCTCCGACTGAACAAGGAGCTTCATTTGATCTTGTGGGCCCCATTGTTCAAACGAAATTTCCCAATTAAAAGAATTTGCTAAATCGCCAAGTAAATCGATTTTCCTTTGAATGGTGTTGTTGCAGCAGTCGAGAAAGTTTTGAATTGTTTGGTGCAATGGATCACTGGGATCCAAATCGCTCTGCAAGCTTTGTATTATCCTAAGATCACTTAAAGAGATAAGATCATTGCGTTCGTAACCACGATAAGTGTTGAAATCTTCAATGTTGGAGGGGACTTCTTGAGCAGAGAGAACTTTGCGTAAACAAAACTGGAAGTGATAAATTTTATTTTTAATGTTTGATCTCTGAAGATAAGAAAGGAAATCAGGTAGAATACCGGGCAAGGTCGGTTGTTGGTAAAGAGTTTGTCGGCTATCTAGAAGGGCAACGCGTTCGTTTGCTAATTCTTGAACTCTGATGGCCTTCGCCTGTAAACGAATATCAGCTTCATTGTTCGGCAGAGGACCTTGGGGTAGTAAAGCTCGGACCTGTGGAATGTAGACGTTAGTTATTTTGCTTTTGTCGTAACAGGTACTAATTTTTGTTTCTAGATAATCTAAATTAACAAGCCCCATAATTAATAACCATTGTTATCGTTTTTTAATTAAAAAAGCCATTGTAACATTTAATTATTAATATTTTATAAAAATCTAATTTTTGTTTTTTTATGTGGACTTGAATTTTTGATTAATAAGCCCGTTCCTGGTTTACGTTGCCTCCAAATCCATGGGAGATAGCGTTTGGTTGATAACAAGGAGCCCAGCAGAAGTGTCCTTCTTCCATAGTGCCACCATACATGGCTATTTCAATAGAAGAAAAGATTTTAGCTCCATCTCTTGGACCATTTTCCCTAGGGTCTATTGCTCCTCCTATCCAGCTTGCAAAAAACAGTCCTAGCCAAGCAAAAGGTGCCGCTACAATTCTTGCAATATCTTTGGCAAATTCGATACACCGATTTTCAAAATGATAGGATTCACTATCTTGACGTTCATCAACGCATGATATTGGCAACCAAAAATGAGAAAGTGAAACAATTTTTAAAGCTCGATAGGCAGCGTTAAGCACTAGACTTATTGCATTACCACCAATGACGCCCGCTAGAAAACCTGTTAAAAATGATAATTTAAATCTTAGATGATCAGTAGGTTGGTTTAAATATATAGCGCCGGACAAACTGTCTCTTGTCCACATTGCCTCGTCGGAATCAATAAAAGTACCTTTTTCATTACATGGCGTCCAATCTCCTCCAGGAAGAAAACTTGAAAAACTTAGTTCAAATGGTGTGGTTTTATTTGTGGAATTAATACTCATAAAGTCTCCTTTTTTTTTGTATTTAGATAATAATGGTCGCATTTTAAACTAGTTTATATTTTTAAGTCAACTATTTTTTAGTGTTATGTTTTTAATATTGGTTTTTTAATATTTTTTGCGCGGCCCAAATGCCAACTTTTGAGTGTGTTTCGATATATACATCGCAATTTTGTTTTTTTCCTTTCTTGTAGTCTAAAAATGGATACGCAACTATAATGAGTGTGTCATAATAAATATTGTGAAGTTTAATGCGTAAATACATTGTTGTTAGTCTATTAGCGTTTTTTTTTATTGTGGGATTTTTCCTTCGAGGTCCCATTTTGTCAGTTGGTTTTCAATGGTACCTCAAAGGGTATTTCGAGTCTTGTCTTGGCGGCACCTTGACCTATTCTGATGTCCATCATGAAAATGGGGTGTGGATCTTTGATCGTTTACTCGTCTCAAGTCCAGAAAATTTGGAAGAAGGGGGGTACCATCTCAAGGCAGATCGTGCCGTCATCACCGTATCTCCTCTTTGGATGTCCCGTATAATTGATTTGAAAATTGAAGTAGAATCTCCTCATCTCGATATTGGCAAGGGGGGTAAAGTCATCAGAAAGGTGATGGAAAATCCGAGAGATGAATTTATTTTTTTTCATGTACACACCCATTTTGATGTTCCTCAAGGCTCCTTTTATCTCCATGATTGCGCTGTTAAAAATCAATCCCCGATATTTTTTAGCATTTTGTTAACTGCTCATGAAAGGCGAAGTGGAGAGATCTCCTTTTGGATGGATGATGAGATCACTGACAAAGAGGTTCTCAAAATAGTATTATCTGAACCTGAAAAATCAACTTTGCAACTAGAAGCCAATCTCGATCATTTTCAAGCTTCTATAGTCTCACAAGGATTACATTGCCTGTGGCCACAGTGGCAATGGGTAAACCTATCTCAAGGTACTTTATCGGGAAATATGAAGGTTATTATCCCAGAAGACAGTTTGCCCTATGCAAAGGGAAAATTGGTGGCTGAAAATATTTTGGGCATAATTCCAAATAGTAAACTTGCATTAGATTTCCCTACCATTTCTATTGATCTCGTTGCTGTGGAATTGGTGCAGGATGGAAAGACCCTGATGCAGACCCAGGGCTTTATCGAGCTTGAAAAAGGGGGGGAATGGTTTTTCTTACAAAATATCACTCCTTACTGGAAGCTCCAAGCGCAAAAGGGAGAACTCATCTTTAGAGTAGGGGAGTCTATAGATTTTTCTCTTGACGCTTCTCTTTTAACTCCAACTGGCACGCGCGCTCTTAACCTCGATGGTCGCTTTCGATTGGGTAAAGAAGATCAGTCGGGTGTTTCTGTTGGAATGTGTTTGAAGGGGATCGAGGGGAGAAGAGACTGTTCCTTGCATTTTTCCGGTAGACAGTTGCAGCAGGTGAAGTCTCAACTCACGGATCCTTATCTAGAAAATCTTGAAACAGAATCGGATGGATTGGATTTTGTCAAAGTAGAGATCGAGGGCTTTGGAAACGATGAATTCTCCATTTTAAAGCAGATGATGAGTCATTTTTATCCCGGTATCGAGCAAGTTTTTTTGAATGATGGTTTTATTGATGCCAGCACATATGTCTATTTTACCAGAAATGGAATCTCCAGAATTGTCGTCGATCAATTTAACGCTCATGATATTTCATTCGTTGTCGATTCTTATGAGTCAGAAGGAAGAGATTTTGATGACCGGAGCGTGGAACGTCTTTTTTCTGGGGGTGTGGCTCAGGCTTCTGGCGATATCTTCTTCGACCTATCAGTTGAAAGGCCTTTGGGTTCTTTACAAGCCGATTTAAATATTATTTCTGGAAAGTTGACTCTGGGAGATCGAATGCAATGGTCTTTTAGTGATATCGATACTCATTTGGCAATTAGGAAGGGGGTATTGCAGAAATCAATTTTTAAAGGTGCTTTTGGCGGCTTAAGGGGGCAAGTTGTCCTTGATGAAAATTCACCGGTATCGGTGGCTCTCATGGAATTTGAAGGGCAGGTCATAGAACTTTTGCCCGTATTACCTGATATGTTAGCTCCTCCTATTGTCAAAAAATTCTCTAACGATAGGTTGAAAATAGTGGCAACGGCCTCACAGTCCGTTTCTGGGCTAATATTTGAAGGGAAAGCCAATATAAGCGATCCTGCTAGAGGGGATGACGAGCTTATTTTTGGTTTCGCTCTCGATAAAACATTAGAGTCTTCTCCCTTAGGATTTACGATTAATGACGGTTGGTTTGATGCTTATAACCTGCGTCTGGAAAAATATTTATCCCCTTTCATTTTTCCTTTAGACAACCTTTCTCTCTCTGGAAATGGTGACTTTCAAGGTAGCTTTAACGAGCATAATCTCTTAGTACACTATGACGCAACCAATCTTCTTCTTGAAAATGACGATTTTTCTGTCGAGATCAATCAGTTAAGTGAGGGATTGCCAAGCGATGAGCCGTTTGCCGGCACTCAAGTGTTCGATTTTGATCGCAAAACGAGCCAAGGAGTGATTCATGTCCACAATGCAATTTATTTTGAAAAAAATAGCGGCCTTCTTTTCACCGATGTGAATACTAAGATTAACCTTGAAGAAGGGATTTTGCACGCTTTTAATTTAGAGACTTTTTGCAATGGCATCTATTTTGAAGGAGAGGGAGAGGTCGATTGGCGAGCACCTGGAGAAGGGGTTTTTTCTGTCGATATGCAGATTGATAAAGTAGAAGGGAAATTTTCTCAATTTCAACATCTTTTCTCCCATTTTAAAAAACCATTTTTCTTTGTTGAAGCCCCGCTAGAAGGGAATGTTTCTCTTCAGGAAAAGGGAGGATACCTGCATTTTGATTTCGAATTAAACGATTATCAATTTCAAAGTCACATAGCCGCTACACTTAATGACGGCATCCTCACTAGCCGGATGCCCGATCTTGCAGTCCAAGAAATCAGCATGAATATTGAATACGATCACGTAGCCAATATTTTGGATTTTTCAGATGTTCAAGGCACTGTCCTTGTAGGAAGTTCTAGCCATATAGAAGAGTATTTTCTCACTTCCGATAGAATCTATTTTAGCGACTATGCAGATAATCAATCTACTTTTGATATTCGCATAGAAGATGGTAAGAGAGACGTGATTAGGATTAAAGGAAACACCCATTCTGTTGAAAACAAGGATGGCCCCCCTTCTATCGCCGTTGAATTAAATTCGCTCAGTTCCCATTTTGGTGGGGTTCATCCCCAAATTTTTGAATTGGTCGTTAAAGATACGCTTGAAATAGAGACATTTCGTCTCGGCTTTGAATTTTCATTTAAAGAGCTATTTCGCGATTTGCAATCATTTAGCAGGACGGGGCTTTTCTTTTTATCCCGTTCTCTCATTAAAGAACTAAACGACATAACAGATGCTGATGGGCACTTTAAAGCGGATTTTCGCTATGATGATGCACTTTCTGTATTCACTTACTATCTCGTTGGTGATGGAATCCGCTTGGGATCATATCAGGGGGACACATTTCTGTTGATAGGAAGCAAGAAAGGAAACCTCTGGACTATTGATCAACTTCAATTTGATGAGATCTCTTTAGGCTTAGATCTCGTTAAAGATCCCGATATATGGAAGATTAATTTTTTAGGTGCTCGTGTTGGCAATTCAATCCTACTTGGAATCGATGGACGTTATCACGTTGAAGATGCTCGCCTATCAGCTAAAGTAAATCTCTTTGATGCCGACCTTTCCAAATTCGGAGAATGGCCAAAGATGCAACAGATGATCGCAGAATGGAGGCTGGGAGGTCAAATAAGCGCCACAGGTGATATTCAAGTCAATTTTGACAGTAAATTGCCAGAAGGCTTTCATGTTGAAACCTCAATGGTTGGGGACATTAAAAACGGAAAAATAGAAGATATTTATTTCCGGGATATGGAAAAAATCTCATTGAAGTATACTTCGGAACAAGGTTTTTCCCTTGGAAATATTCAGACAGCTGTTAGATTTGCCGATGAAAATGAGTGGCGGCTGGGTCTCTTCTTAGAGTCTGGTCATCTGAATTACACCAATCGTGAATTAATTGTCGATCATCTTCGTTTTCTCGTTCCAGCAGAACAGTTGACCTGGTGGAGCCATCATCTAGAGAAGAATTATCCACTCTTGGTTTCCTCTGCAGTAGCTAGTGGAATTCAGGGAATAAAGAAAAATGAAGATCTTGAGGGTGGCGTGCGACTTGCCATTTCCCCATCACAGCAAGAGGTGACGATTACTCTTGATGATGGAGTGTATCAATTGATAGATCAAGAGCATACTCTTAGTAATGTGATGATTGACTTTCGACCATGGGAACTCAATGTTTCTGCTCGTTATCACCATCACCAAAAAAATATCCACATGCAATTGCATTCTGTAGGTCCTGAATTCAATTATGGGGAGCTCGTTTTATCCGATATTCCAGCACAGTCGTTTCCTTTAACTCTTAATTGGCAGATAAATCCTGTTCATGGTCTTTTTGTAGACCGAATAGAAGGAATCGTGTCAGGATTAAATTTCAATTTATCACGCGATCTAAGCAAAGGATTATCCCCAGACACCCTTTATTTTAATGGCAGTGTTGACATCGATATGAACAGAGCCATTCATCTTTGTGAACCACAGTTTGCAGCCACTTTGGCGCAGTGGAAGCTCGGCAAAGGATATTCGATTCAAGGAGACTGGCAAATTGTTAAGGACTCTGGAAAATCTTTTCAAGAAGGTCTCTTCTTTAATGGTTATTTACGAGGACAAAACTTCGAGTTTTTTGACCAAATGTTTTATGATTTAGTCGGTTATATCTCCTATTCTCCAAAAGCTATTGAAGTACAAAGGCTCACTGTAACCGACCCTGCAGTGAATGGATACATTGAATCAATTGCCTGTGTCTTGCAAAAGGATGGGAGCAGAAGGTTAGTTATCCCCTCTCTTGCCCTTAGCAACCTACAACCCGCTTTACTTCGTCCCGTGAACTCCCCCTCCTTTTTTACTGATAAAAATCTCGTAATTGAAAACTTACAAATTCATGACATTAGTGGGACCGTTGGTCAGTCTGCAAGCTTCGTAGGAAAAGGATGGCTCTCTTTTTCCAATCAACCAAAGAAAAACACACAGGTCTCTCTCTTTACAATCCCTTCTGAAATTTTGATGCGCATCGGACTTGATTTATCTGTTCTTAATCCAGTGAAAGGGTATATTGAATATCGAATTAAAGATGGAAGAGTCGAATTTACAAACTTTAAGGATGTGTATAGCAAGGGAAAAATGTCGCAGTTCTACCTGTCGAATAGCGGTCAGCCCTCTTACGTCGATTTTGATGGTAACCTACAAGTTCAGGTTCGTATGAAGCAATACAATCTCCTTTTTAAGCTGGCAGAGCTTTTTACAGTGACTGTACAAGGAAATTTAGCAAAGCCTACTTACACGTTACAGAAACAACCTAAATAGAGGTCATGGGAAGTAATAAAATGAAGAAGATATTAGAGTGGACGCTGGGAATCCTTTTAGGTGTTTTTATTTTGATGCGCGTTTATTATGCCCTTACAGATGATTTTCGCATGGGTAATATCAGCTATGACATGCCCTACGAAAAGGAATGGGAAGTCGCTGCATTATCTTCCTCTGAAGAACAGAAACTAGAAACGATTCTCAATCAGCCCTACACTTATATGAGCAAGGGCTCACAGACATATGTGTTTCTCAGTGCCGATGGTCGTTATGTGCTTAAATTTTTTAAGTTTAAGCACTTAAGGCCAGCGTTATTCGTCGAGTGGTTACCACCGTTTGGACCATTCAAAGAGTATCAAGAGAAACAGCGCAGCAGAAAAAAGAGAAAACTTTTTGGCATTTATAGCTCTTATAAGCTAGCGTATGAAGTCAATAAGGAAGATAGTGGACTTGTATTCGTGCAACTCAATCATTTTGGCAATAAATCGAGACAAGTCACTCTATTTGATAAATTGGGAATTAAACATGAAGTTAACCTCGAGCATATCCCATTTGTTTTGCAGAAAAGAGGAAAGGTCTTTCGCGATGTCCTCGATGAGTTGTTGCAAAAGGGCGACGTAGAAACAGCTGAGAAACGGATCGGACAAGTTTTTGATATGTATGTGCGCGAATATCGCAAGGGGATCTTTGATCACGATCGTGGAATCATGTATAACCTGGGTTTTGTTGACGATGTCCCTCTTCATCTCGATGTAGGTAAGCTTATGGTCAACGAAGCAATCTCTGAACCAGACGTCGCTAAACAAGATCTGGCCTCCATGGGAACAAAAATTAAAGAATGGGTACAACGCTACTACCCAAAAGAATACGATCGCCTTTCTCGCTACATCGACAATAAGATCAAATCAATATAAAAGAACAGGATAGGCAGGATAAAAAACATTCTTAAAAGTTATGGTGCTATTAAAGATATTTTGAGCATACGTAAATTTAAGTTGTTTTAATTGTAGCTAATTAGCTACAATTAAGTTAGAGATAGGGGTGTGGCTTTGTGTATGAGATTGATATTTACAAAACTAGAACAGATCGAGACCTTACACTGAATGGGAAGCTTCTTTAGATCGACAGGTGAGAGCCCGTATCGATGCGCGCTTAGCTCGAATTCGTCTTACAGGGAACTTGGGAGATTTCAAATCTGTTAGCGATGGGGTGTATGAATTAAGGTTTGACTTTGGGCCAGGATATCGCGCCTATTTTGGATTTGATAAACAAAAGAACAAGTTGATCATTCTGTTAGCTGGTGGTTCAAAGCATAGTCAGTCAAAAGATATAACAAAAGCTAAGGAATATTGGCGAGAACATCTTTCTCGCTAATGGAGGTTAATATGAAACGTTATAGAAGTTATAAAGAACATTTAATTGAACGACTTAAAGACCCAGAAGAAGCTTCGGCATATTTAAATGCAGCGCTGGAAGAGGCTCTAGAATCTAATGAACCAGGTGTATTTCAGTTAGCTGTTAGGGATGTTGTGGAAGCATACGGAGGTGTAACTAAAATCTCTTCTAAAATGGATGTAAGCCGCGAAAGTTTTTACCGGAGTTTATCAAGCTCAGGTAAGGCTCGTTTTTCTACGCTAATCAATGCGATCAGAGCATGTGGCCTCTCTTTTGAGTTTCATCCAGCATAAAATGTATCCCGAAACACATTCAAGAGTTGGTATTTCGACTGCGCCAAAATGCCAACTTTTGAATGCGTTTTGGTGTACTTTTGTTCGGTTTGTTTTGTGTGAAAAAATCAGTAGTTCCCGCTGAAAAAAAATAGCTGTAACACATATGCTAAAACAATAAAAACAGGATAGGCAAGATATGCAGGATAAGGCAAATCTTCTTGGTTTCTCGATAAAAAATCAATAATTTTTTCTTTATTATCCTGCCTATCCTGCTCATCCTGTTATTTTTATACTTCAGCGGGAATTGCTGTGAAAAAATGTAAAAAACTAAATTGACAGTTTCGATTAGAAAATCTACATCACTACCAATTCTAGGATTTCCCCGTGCAAAAGAACCGAAAATTGCGGCATGTTTAACACTGTGTCGTTTTAAAATCGGTAATGATCGCCTCTTTATTATTGAAAGTTTATCTGCTTTTTTTCATTGTATTACCATCCTAGATACGATCATATCATTACCTTAAATTATCAGCGTACAACTTTTAATCACACCCGAAAAAAGGAAAACCGTTAAAGTGTTTTATTGACATGTTGATTTTTTCGTGTTTTTTCTGTATGTTCCATTTATATGCCGATATGTTCGGTATATTTTCTCAATATGCCGATGTTTTCAGGGATTATAGGTACATGCTCAACTTGGAATCGCCCTTTAATGAATCTACTTTTTAAAAGCATTGTCGATTTAATTTATCCTCCTTTATGTATTCATTGTGATGAGAGCTTGGACAGGGATGACTCTTTATTTTGTAAAAGCTGTCTGGAGCTTCTATCTTTAATTGTCCCTGAAGAGCGTTGTCCTTATTGTTTCTCTGTCGATTTTAATGCCGAGACAGAAAAATGCTGTCAATGGTGCCTTGAACACCCTCCTTTGTTTGAACGCATGGGCGCTGCTTTTGATTATGAAGGGGTGGCCGCTTCTTTGATCAAACAGATGAAATACGGAGGACAGCCTTTTTTGGCAAAAGGGGCTGCAGCTTACCTTGTAGCGCAGTTTGTACGGCTTGATTGGCCGATGCCAGACTGTATCGTGCCAATGCCTATGGCTCCTCTTAGGCGCCTTGAACGTGGTTACAATCAGAGTTTGCTTTTGGCAGAGTCCGTTGGGGCTTTTCTTAATCGTCCCGTCTTAGATGTTCTTAAAAAACGGAGTGGCGAGTTTAGTCAAGCAGGACTCAATTATCAACAGCGTTTACAGTTGTCTAAAGAGAGTTTTAGTGTGAAAGATGGGTTTAAATTGCATGATCAGTGCGTTTTGCTCATCGATGATGTGATGACAACAGGAAGTTCTCTTAACTGTTGTGCTCGTGCTCTTGAAGCTCTCTACCCAGAAAAACTTTATGCCTTAACAGTCTGTCGTGCTGTGTAAATTAGATCCATCGTTTGCGTTTGAAATAATAAAGCATCATACAGGAAATCATTAACATGACGCTTAAGACCATATAATAGCCCCATTCCCAGTGCAACTCAGGGATGTAATCGAAATTCATTCCGTAAATACTGGCAATGAATGTTAGGGGAACAAAAATTGTTGCGACAACGGTAAGCACCTTCATCACCTCATTCATGCGTTGGCTTAAATTGGAAAGATAGATGTCTAGCATCCCGGAAGTGATATCGCGGAAACTTTCAATTGTATCAATAGCTTGGATGGTATGATCGTATACATCTTGGACGTAAAGCTTTGTGGGGTCAGATACAAGAGGGGATTCAATTCGGCGAAAGTTGCTGATCACTTCTCGCATGGGCCATACCGATTTTCTTAAGTTGAGAATTTCCCGTTTACTATGTTGAATTTTTCTTAGCGTATCGGGAACGGCACTCTTAAATAATTCCTCTTCGAGCTTTCCAAGCTTTTCATCAACTTTTTCAAGAATTAAAAAGTAGTTGTCGACAAGGCAATCGATAAGGGCATAACACAAGTAATCTGCGCCACGTTGCCGAATGCGACTTTTTGGTTGCTGTAAACGTTCGTAGATAGGCTTAAAGATGGGATTGTCTGATTCGAGAAACGAGATGACAAAATTTTTCCCCAGAATTAAACTCACTTGTTCATCTTCAGTCATCTGTTTTTTATGATTGTAGGTTAACATCCTCACGACGATGTAAAGGGCATTTTTATAATCGTCGAGTTTGGACCGTTGTCCTCTGCTCATAATATCTTCAAGCATTAAAGGATGCAGTTCAAAGTGACGTCCAATGAGCTCGACAATCTGAGAATTTTCAATCCCACAGATATTAATCCAGGTAACCCCTGGATTCTGGCTTTCTAAAAGACATTCATCAATAGAAATATCCAAATTTTCTCTGTATTGACCAGCGTCATAATTGATGAGTGAAATTGTGTTAGGACTTTTTTTTCGGTCATGATCTTCCACCAAAGAACCTGCTTGAAGTCCAATTTTTTTTATGCGAGACTGTAAAGTTTTTGAAATCATAGATGGTCCCTTATTTGATACAAGATTATTCTATAAATAAGCGTTTGGCAAGTATTTTTTGAAAGGACAAACGACGCCAAGGACCCCAAGGACCTTAAGGACTCCAAGGACTTATGGACAAAGGATGTCCTTTTTGTCGTTATGTCCTTGGGGTCCTTAAGGTCCTTGGGGTCCTTGGCGTCGTTTGTCCTTTGTCCTTTATTTAATATGGGAATCCTGCCATAATGTTTATTAATGTCCTCGTAGCTCAGTGGATAGAGCGGTTGCCTCCTAAGCAACAGGTCGCGCGTCCGATTCGCGCCGAGGACGTTCTTTAGCCCTATATAGGGTGTTTTAAGCAACACCCAATATTTCAAATAATTGACCAATCGATCGATTTTTTTTCTTGAGAATTCTTTATTGACTCTTACGTATACGTGATTGTTTATTATAGGGGTATCCTTTAGAATCAAAGGGATATTAAAGGAGAATGTCGATGGCTTATACAGTCAAAAAATTGAGTGAAATCTCGGGCGTAACAGTCTCTGAAAATGAGAAGGGGTAGCACTGATGTTTAATGAAAGTATTGATTGCATTCTGGTATATGCTTTTATGTGGTGCAA
>JABDDS010000026.1:0-15184 GCA_013287465.1 Chlamydiota bacterium
GGGCACATTTTATTGCAACCCATGGACCTGATGAAAAAATTCTCGTCATTGCCCACAGTGGAGGAGCAATTCACGTCCTAAATGCGTTAGAGTCCTCTCCCGAATCGGTACGCCAAAGAATAATCGTCATTGGAATAGCCCCCGCAGCGATTATTCCTAAAAAATTATGTTACGACTCTCGTAACTACAAAAGTTACTTTGATGTTGTCTCCTACCTCGATGTACCAGGGCTAGTCCATCTTAACGAACTAGAACATTTATGGCCGGATAAAAAAGCCAAATGGTTTGACCATGAGTTTTTAAGTCCGACTTTTAAACCCATATTACAGGGACATATTACAAAATATTTAGAAAATCCCAGAGAGAGATTATGAAAACAATCAATTTATTTATTTGTTTTATTTTATTTTGCGTATGTTATGCATGTTCGCAACTAAATTACGAAGAATCAGACTATGAAAAAATGGCCGATACTATTACTGAAGCAACTGCACGGAAACTGAAAAAAAAGAAACAACTCTATCTTGTAGGTACTGGTGGGAGAATGATGCATGATGTGCAAATGATGGCTATGAGTTTCTATCTTTATTCGGAAATAGATTTGTCAACGGCAAGAGAATTAATTGTGTATGCAATTAATGAATATTTATTGAATATTAATGAAAATAGCAATATTAAACCTTATCTTTGTAAACATCCATTTACAGTAAAAAATATAGAAATATTAATTTGGCCAAGAAAATTAAATGGATCTGATCCTAATATAAACAATATCTATTTTATATCAGCTACAGATGGAATTTTGAGCTATTATATTAATCTTCCAGATGATACTTTAAAAATCATTCATACAGAAACATTCGCAGAAGCACAACGTATCACCCTATTAGATTCTAACGTGAAAGAATAAAAATTATTTTTACAACTACCTATCAAGGAATGAGTCAAAAAGCATATGAAATTAAGATTAATTATTTATTTTATTCTTTATTGTTTATTTACAGCTTGCACTTCGTTAAGTTACGAAATTTCTGAAGATGAGAAAATTGTGAATAAAATTACTTCAGAAACTGCACGGAAACTGAAAAGGGAGAAAAAACTATATCTTGTGGGTACTGGGGGACGAATGATGCACGAAGTAGAAATGATGTATATGGGATTTGATTTTTTCAAAGAAATAAATTTGAATGAGGCAAGGGAATTATTGATTTATGCTATCAATGAATATTTATATGCAATTAATAACAATGAAGAAATTAGACAATATTTGATTACATACCCATTTACGGCAAAAAATGTGGAAATAGGAATATGGGTGAGAAAACCAGATGGGGATCTCCCTGATTTAGATAAAATTTATTATATATCAGCTATTGATGGAGTTTTAAGCTATTATCTAGATCTTCCTGAAACTTATTCGCGGCAGCTTATTTGGGAAGAAACATTTGCAGAAGCACAACGTATCACCCTATTAGATTCTAACGTGAAAGAATAAAAAATTATTTTTACAACTGCCTATCAAGGAATAAGTCAAAAAGAATATGGAATTAAGATTAACTGTTCAGAGGGTCCCTAACCCGAAATGGGGCAGGGGCCCCATTTCGGGTTAGGGACTTTCTGAACAGTTACTTATTTCCTTATAGGCCCGCTCGTTGAAATAGAGAAGGAAAATATTGCCTTCTGGAGTGATTTGACAGTGGGGAAAAAAACCGAGTTTATTTAAGAGTATCATCCTTTGTGAAAGTGGTCTTTTCAAAATAAAAAGCATGCCGTAAACGTGTTTTTTTTCCATGTAAGAGATTCGAAAGATATTGTCTTTTGGAATGCTCATCAACAGCTTTTTTTTTCTCCATAGATCTAAATATTCGTCCTCTATCACAAGCTGATAGGGGTTCAGCTCTAAACGGCGCAGACGAGAATAGGGAAGCAGCCCATAAGTAATGAGTGAAAGGGCTGCTATAAATAAAAAAAAGCCCCAGGGAGCGAGAATTTTAGGTGGCAATAAAGATCCTGCAGTCAAAAGGATTAACGCTCCTATGATAGCTAAAATAGAGCCTCTCATCAGGTAATGTCGCATCAAAGAGGTTTTTATAGTCGTATGTAGAGAAGTATCCATAAAAAAAATATAGCAGGGTATTTGAATATGTGCTAGCGTTTTCATTAAAAGGAATTCTCTATGGATATTTACGCCACGATCATGCTTTTTATTTTTATTTTAGGATATGGATGCATCATCCTAGAGCATGTGTTAAAGATCGATAAAGCTACTATTGCCATCTTGACAGGAGTCTGTTGTTGGGTGGTTCAATATGCCAGCGGTGCATCGACATGTGAGACAAATGCCTCATGCCTTACTCATCACATTTCTAATATTGCTCAGATCATATTTTTCCTCCTTGGAGCATTGGCAATTGTCGAGCTGATTAGCATTCATAAGGGATTTGCAATCATCTCAAATGCTATGAAGGTTACCTCTAAATGCAAACTTCTATGGATCATGAGCGGTTTATCTTTTGTGCTGTCAGCTATTCTCGATAATTTGACAACGACGGTTGTGATGATTTCTCTACTTAAAAAATTATTGGATGAGGGGGAAGATCGGTTAATTATTGGTGGGGCTGTTGTGATTGCTGCCAATGCGGGTGGAGCATGGACGCCCATTGGAGATGTGACGACGACAATGTTATGGATTGGTGGACAATTGACAACAATACCTATTATGCGCGATTTGTTTTTGTCCAGTTTGGCCACCGTTTTAGTTTCTGCTGCATCTCTTTCGTTGTTCTTGAAAGGGGATCTGATTCCTAAAAAAAATATCAAGGGCGACAAATTAGAACCAAAAGGGGAATTGATTTTTTTTCTTGGTATTGCGACGCTTATTTTTGTTCCCATATTTAAACTTCTCACAGGGCTTCCCCCATTCATGGGTGTTTTGTTTGGTTTTGGTGTTCTTTGGGTTGTCTCAGATATTGTCCACGCTGGACATAAAGATAGAGAACACCTTCGGATGATTTCCACGTTTTCTCGAATAGAATTTTCCGGCCTCTTCTTTTTTCTTGGTATGTTGCTTGCAATCAATGCTCTCGAATCAGCTGGTGTTTTGGAAAATCTCGCCCACTGGATGACACATCATATTGGCAATACGACGATTATTGCGACGGCAATAGGGCTGGTTTCCGCGATCGTCGATAATGTTCCTTTAGTGGCAGCAACGATGGGAATGTATACACTAGAACAATATCCACCAGATCATGAATTCTGGCAACTTATCGCTTTTTGCGCAGGGACAGGAGGGAGCATTTTGGTCATTGGCTCAGCGGCAGGGGTCGTTTTTATGGGGCTGGAAAAAGTGAATTTTATGTGGTATGTCAGACGTATTAGCTTAGCTGCTGCCTTAGGCTATTTCGTCGGTATTGGCGTTTATCTTCTGATTTAAATGCCGCTTTGGATGATATCGTGCATTTTGATTAAACCAAGCACCTTATTGCTTTCATTGACGACAGCCAATACGGTGATTGGGCGTTTTTGGTCAGCTTCCATCGTAACCAAAGCTTCGGAGGCTAGAATTGTAGGTAGGATGCGACGTGGATTTAATGTCATGAGTTGATCCATGGTTTTTTCCAAGGCTGCTGATCCGTGCTTTTGTAGGGCTCTGCGTAGATCGCCATCAGTAAAAATTCCTAATAACACCCCCTCGTCATCCGTAATCAAAATGCAACCACAACGCTTGTCAGATAACTCGACCAAGCTATCGACGAGTTTCGCTTTAGGGCCTGTAAGAGGAATTTCCTTTCCCGTGAGCATTAGATCTCTCACACGCAACACTAAACGGCGTCCAATCCTCCCGGAAGGATGATTGAGCGCATAATCGGCAAGGGTGAAGTTTTTGTGCGTCATTAGAGCGACAGTAATCAGATCTCCGAAGATCATTTGCACCACCGATGATGTCGTGGGAGCTAGATTAAAGGGACAGAGTTCTTTCCCTACAGGAAGGACGATTGTGTGTTCTGATGCCTTAGCTAAACGGCTGTCGGGCTGGTTAACAACAGCAATGGTCTTTACTCCTTTATTTCGCATAAAAGGGACGAGATGAAGCAATTCATCACTTTCACCACTTTTGCTGAGCATGATGATCATATCTCCTTCGTGGATAATCCCTAAGTCTCCATGGAATGCATTTGTAGGAGAGAGAAAATAGGCGCGAGATCCAGTTGAAATCAATGTTGCTGCAATTTTTTCTGCAATATATCCGCTTTTGCCCACACCAGTGAGGATAATTTTGCCGATGCATTCATTGAGTAGAGTCAATAATTGTTCTGCTGCGGTAAAATCAAAGTTGTCAAAGAAATAATCCAGGCTTTCTCTTTCTTTATCTAATAAGTCTTTAAGCATAAGTATTCCTTTGTCAATTATTTTTTTACTAGAAGGTAAGTCCAAGCAATCAATATAATGCCTACCAAACATGTAATTCCCGCACTAAATATTCTTTCAGCAGGAGTAATGTTCCAGGGCATATCAGCTAAGAATTGATAAAGCACGACACCACTGTTAAGTAGCATGAGAATTCCTAACCCAAAACCAAAAGTGTAGAATGCAATTTTTTTGATTATCTTCATACTTAACTAAAAATGGTGAGATAATGGAGGATACAAGAAATAAATTTTAAAGTAAACTGATATTTTTTAAGCTCGACTTTGTAGATTTTTTGCAACCTGTGAAAAGAGTAAAAATACACAATTTTAATGTTCAAATTACTATAGATAGGGAGGGGTAGACGCCGCACGAAAGGGTGAACCGCAGAGGCGCAGAGGGGCCTTCGGCTGACCGAAAATAGGATCAAGCAAATATGTAAGATAATTGACTTTAGCTTTAAAAAATAAGTGATTGCTTCGCAAGCTCCGCTTTTAATTGCACCCCTTTAATGTCCTTCTTCCTTATATTCTTGCTTTTTAAGTCGATATCATCTATGCTCCGGCCTGAATCCTTACATTTACAGGTTGTTGGTATCATGCAGGCTCCAAGTGTTGGCATTAAGTCACTTACAAGTCAATTTATCTCATATTTTTTCATGGCAGTTGGAGCCTTTCTTGCAGCCTTTGCTATAGAGGTCTTTTTGATTCCCAATAAGCTGATCGACGGTGGTACTGTTGGGATGGCGATGATTTTGGGTAATTTATTTGGTCAGAAATATCTCGCAATGTTTCTAATGCTACTGAACTTTCCATTCTTGTATCTTGCTTATCGTTATATTGGAAAGGCATTTTTATTCCATATGCTTTTTGCGACGGTTTTTTTTGTCTTGTCGGTCTTCTTTTTTGATCGGGTGGCCTCGGCAGAATTTCACGGAGAAACCCTTGAAGTTGTCGTCATCGGCGGGGCGATTCTTGGTATTGGTGTGGGGTTGATCATCCGATACGGAGGCTGTGTTGATGGCACAGAGATTTTGGGTATTATCATTAACCGAAAAACGGGTTTTACCGTAGGTCAAGTCGTTCTCGTGTGCAATATCTTTGTTTTTGGCACAGCAGGAATTGTCTTTCAGGACTGGCATCCGCCTCTTCTCTCTTTGATTATGTATGTCGTTGTCGTTAAGATCATGGATGCTGTTATTGTTGGTTTGGATGAAACAAAATCGGTGTTGATTATCTCTTCCCATTCTAAAGCTATTGCTGCAGCAATTATTTACGAGCTTGGGCTTGGACTTACCGTCATGTACGGGCGTGGAGGATTTTCCGGTGATGCCCGTGAGATTTTGTATGTCATTGCAGAGCGTTTGCAACTCGCTGAATTGAAGGAGTTGATTCATCGAGAAGATCCTGGTGCTTTTATTGCGATTGAAAACCTTCATGAAGTTGCCAACGGCAATCAGCACATGCCTGGCGCTGTTCGTAAAAACAAAATTGATGAGTTGTTTTCTCGTTTATTTCGTCAAAAAGATTCTTAATTGATCAGGGGTTATGGCAAAACAATATGATGAAAGTAGTGTACAAACACTTGATGCATTAAGTCACATTCGTTTGCGCTCCGGCATGTATATCGGCCGTCTGGGCGATGGTTCTCATCCTGACGATGGCATTTATGTCATGCTAAAGGAAGTTGTCGATAACAGCATCGATGAATTTATCATGAAACATGGCACCAAAATCATCATTGATATTGATGAGGCGCTTGGCAAGGTCTGTGTAAGAGATTTTGGCCGTGGCATCCCTCTTGGGAAAGTTGTCGAGTGTGTAAGTCAAATCAATACCGGTGCTAAATATAATGACGACGTCTTCCAATTTTCTGTTGGGTTGAACGGTGTCGGTACTAAGGCCGTGAATGCCCTTTCGAGTTTCTTTCATGTACGTAGTCATCGTGATGGCCAATATATAGACGTCACTTTTTCTAAAGGGATTAAGCAGAAGGAAAGCGGAGGCAAAACAAGCGAGCCCAACGGCACCCTTATTGAATTTATCCCTGATCTTGAAATTTTTAAAAAATATAAGTTCCAAAAAGAATATGTCCTTAAGAGAATGTGGCATTATGCCTATTTGAATACAGGGCTAAGTCTCCACTTCAATGGAGAGGTGATAGAATCAAAAAATGGCCTTTTGGATCTTTTGAATGCAGAAGTTCCTGAAGAAGATCGCCTTTATGAGCCTTTACACTACCGTGGTAAGCAGGTCGAGTTTGCTTTTTTACACACACAGAGCTATGGAGAGACTTACTATTCGTTTGTCAATGGACAGCACACTTCTGACGGAGGGACCCATCTATCGGCCTTCCGCGAAGGAATATTAAAGGGTGTTAACGAGTATTCTAAAAAGAATTTTCAGGGTGTCGATGTGCGCGAGGGGATTGTTGGCACTGTTTTGGTTAAAGTTAAAGATCCCATTTTTGAATCGCAGACCAAAAACAAACTGGGTAATACCGATTTGCGCGGACCTCTTGTCCAAGAGGTCAAAGATGCTGTTTGTGATCTTTTATATAAAAATTCCCTTACAGCTAATGCAATTATCGAACGCGTTGTTTTTAATGAGAAGTTGCGTCGAGAACTTGCTAATGTTAAGAAAGAAGCCAAAGAGAAACAGAAGAAAATTTCATTTAAGATCCCTAAATTGCGCGATAGCAAATACCATTATAATGACAGTAGCGGCCATGGGAATAAGACGATGATATTTCTTACAGAAGGCGATTCTGCAAGTGCTTCCATTGTAGCTTCTCGAGATCCAATGCTGCAGGCAGTTTTTTCGTTGCGTGGCAAGCCACTGAATGTTTTTGGCATGAAGCAAGATCAGTTGTATAAAAACGAAGAGATGTTCAACTTGATGAGCGCTTTAAATATCGAAGACGATATCGATAATCTGCGTTATAACAAAGTCATTTTAGCCACTGATGCCGACGTCGATGGAATGCATATTCGGAATTTATTGATGACATTTTTCCTCACTTATTTTGAGGGGCTTGTTGTGAACAACCATTTGTTTATTTTGGAGACCCCTATATTCAAGGTGCGCAACAAGGAAAAAACCTATTATTGCTATTCTGAGGAAGAGAGGGACGAAGCGGTATCTAAGCTTAAAAAAGGGGTTGAAATTACCCGTTTTAAAGGACTGGGTGAAATTTCCCCTTCAGAGTTTAAGCAATTTATCAATAAAGATATCAGGCTTATCCCTGTGGAGATTAATACATTTTCCGATGTGAAGCAAATTCTCGAGTTTTACATGGGTAAAAATACTCCTGAACGGAAGCAATTCATCATGGAAAACCTCGTCAATGAGGACATTCAACAACCTATTGCGGCAGAGGAGTGTGTTGAATGAAAGATGTCAAATATTTGATGCGCCATCATTACCTGAAATATGCTTCATACGTTATTCTCGATCGCGCTATCCCCAATGTTTTTGATGGATTAAAGCCTGTGCAGCGCCGCATTCTGTATACACTCTGGACCATGCATGACGGCAAATTGCATAAAGTGGCTAACGTTGCAGGGCAGACAATGGTTTATCACCCCCACGGCGATGCTCCGATCACAGAAGCTCTTATCAATATGTCCAATAAAGGCTACATGCTTGATCAACAGGGGAATTTCGGCAATCTTTTTACTGGCGATCCCGCTGCTGCTGCTCGTTATATTGAGACTCGCCTTTCCTTGTTGGCTAAAGAAACGATGTTTAATCCAGATCTGACTGAATACCAACCTTCCTATGATGGAAGACGTCAGGAGCCTCTCTGTCTGCCCGCCAAGATCCCTCTTTTGTTAATGCAAGGCACTGAAGGGATCGCTGTGGGGATGTCGACCCATATTCTCCCCCATAATTTTGTCGAATTACTGGAAGCTGAGATCGCTCTTCTCGAAGGAGAAAAGGAGATCACAGTCCTTCCCGATTTCGTCACAGGTGGTTTAATGGATGCCTCTGATTATCAGGCAGGTAAAGGAAAGATTAAACTTAGGGCAAAAATAGAGATTAAAGATGCAAAGACAATTGTCATTACTGAAATTTGCTATGGAACGACGACGGAGTCTCTAATTCGAACTATAGATGAGGCTGCAAAGCGGGGAAAAATTAAGATCGAATCGATTCATGACTATACTGCAGAAAAGGTTGAAATCGAAATTAAATTGCCTCGTGGGATCTATGCCGAAGAGTTAATCAATGCTTTATACGCCTATACCGAATGTGAAGTCTCATTGGTTTCTCAGATGGTCGTCATTAAAGACAATCTTCCTTGCGAACTCGATGTCCAGGAAATCTTAAAGCTTTATGTCGATAAGCTGCAGGAGTATCTAAAGAAAGAACTCGAATTGGAAAGAGAGCGCCTGCAAGAAAAAATCTTTTGCAAGACGTTAGAGCAGATCTTTATCGAAAATCGATTGTATAAACGCATTGAAACGATTGCTGTCTATGAAAAAATTCATACTTCCATTGCAGAAGGTTTAGAGCCTTTCCATAAGGAACTTAGTCGTGAGCCTACCTACGATGACCGCGAGATGCTTCTCAATATCCCGATTAGACGTATTTCACGCTTTGATCTCGATAAGAATCAAGAGGAAATCGCTGCTATTGAAAAAGAGCTGACGATTATTCGCAAGCATTTAAGTAATATCAAAAAATTCTCTGCTAATTACTTGCGAGGACTCCTTACGAAGTATGGGAAAGATTTTCCCCGTAGGACAGTGTTACAAAATATTGAACAGCTCGATATGCGAGCGATTCAAACGCGCAATATAAAAGTGGGATTCGACCCTCAAACTGGATTTGTGGGAACTAAGGTCACTGGTTCTGTTGTTTTAGAGTGCACGAATTTCGACAAGCTCCTCCTTCTTTTTAAAGACGGTTCTTATTCGGTGATTAATATACCAGAAAAACAATATGTTCATACTGAAGGCAATAAAGTCGTTTATGTTGGCATTGCTGATAAGAAAACTGTTATTAACGTCGTTTACAGGGATCTAAAGTCTCGCATCTGTTACGGTAAACGATTTATTGTTAAGAGTTTCATGATGGATAAAGTTTATCGTTACGTAGAAGAAGGAATGGATTTACTTTTCTTGACGGCAGAACCTAAATTGACTGTTGAGTTGCAGTTTGTGCCCAAGTTGAAACAACAAATTACTAAGCAAGTAATAGTAATAGATAGGTTGCTTGTCAAGGGGGTTACAGCTAAAGGAATGCGATTATCCCCTAAAGAAGTGAAAAGGGTGATTATGGTTAGCACTGCATCTGATCAAGAAACCCCGAAGACAAAAAAACGCAAAGGTACATAGGGCATGTTGATGCTATGTATGAGTACGGATTTTTGAACAACAGGTATTTTATTTGCACAATTTACACAATGAAATAACAGGATAAACAGGATCGGCTTCGCCGGCAGGATCTCCCCTTTTTTTATCCTGCCGGCGAAGCCGACCCTGCCTATCCTGTTATTTTCATTGTTTGTTTGCATTTCGAATCGCTGATGTTGCGTTTTCTCTCTTGTCATAAAAATGAGTTGGGCATTAGAATTATGTTTCGGTTTTGTACAATTTTAGGAGCTCGGTTATGCGTATATATGTGGCGTCGTTGCTGTCGGCGTTTATAGTTTTGGTTTCAAATGCACAATGTAATGCTGTTCTTTCTGGAACGGCACAACCCACTCAAGAGGCTACTCAAAATCCCTCTCCTTCTTTTGAAGCGTTTACAGGAAGGGTGATTAAGAATAAAGTTCGATTGCGTCAACAGCCTAACCTAGATTCTCCTGTCATTCGCGAGCTCAAACAAGGAGATATGCTTGTTATCGTTGGAGAGTCTGATGATTTTTATGCGGTCCAGCCTCCCTCTGATGTTAAAGGGTATGTTTTCCGTACATACATCCTCGATAACGTCGTTGAAGCCAACCGTGTGAATGTACGTATCGCTCCAGAGGTCGATGCCGCAGTTATTGGTCAGCTTTCTACTGGCGATCGCGTTGAAGGGATGATTAGTCCAAGCAATAATAAATGGCTTGAAATTGTCCCACCAAGCTCATCCCGTTTTTATATTGCTAAGGAATACATTCAAAAGATGGGCAATGCATCCTTTTTGGTTACCTTTGAAAAAAGACGCGATGAGGTGAATCGTCTTCTTAGTTCTAATTATGCTGTTGGCCAGGCTGAATTGCAGAAATCATTTCCAGATATCAACCTGAATGGGGTTTATGATAATTATAACAAAGTGATCAATGAGTATGCCGATTTTCCTGAGCAGGTGGCAAAGGCCCGCGAAATGATTACGGTGTTTCAGGATAATTATTTGCAGAAGAAACTCTCCTATCTAGAGACCAAGAGCAACATGGTTCATAGTGACTGGCAGAGCAAAAACGCAGAGCTTAACCAACAGGTTAAAAATCAGCAGCAGAAACTGGCTCAGCTTGAACAAGAGCTGCAGAAAAATCAAGGTGTCATTCGCTCTACAATCGATAATAAGGGATTGAGCAATAAAATGGCTGCATGGGCACCTACCGAGCAAAATCTTTATCAAGCTTGGATAAAGCAAAATAACCATGGTTCTATCGATGACTTTTATCATGATCAAGCGGAAAAAGCAGTTGTATTAACAGGAATCGTTGAGCCTTACATCCGCGTGATTAAGAATAAGCCTGGCGATTATATGCTGGTCGATCCAACAACTAATCAGCCTATCGCTTATCTCTACAGTACCCGATTTGATTTACAAGAAAAAGTGGGACAAACTGTCACACTCAAAGGGGCTCCAAGAGCTAACAATAACTTTGCCTTCCCTGCTTACTTTGTTCTTTCAGTAGAGTAATTTAGTTATGCAAGAGGTCTAATAGATGGCTTTATCTCGCATGCATTCGATTTCTCTATTGGGACTGGAAGCAGTTCCTGTAGAAGTCGAGGTCGATGTTTCTCGAGCCGATAAAACTCTTTTTGTCATCGTGGGGTTACCCGATACTGCCGTCAGAGAGTCTAAGGACCGCGTTCTGACTGCAGTGAGGAATTCGGGATATCCTATTTCTAATATTTCCTGCACCGTTAACTTGGCTCCTGGTGACCTTAAAAAAGAGGGTGCTTGGTACGATTTGCCAATCGCTTTGGGGCTATTGCTCGCAATGCAGGCGATAGAGACCAAAATCCATTCTGAATATCTTTTTGTCGGAGAGTTGGGACTTAGCGGCGAGCTGCGTCCTATTCAAGGAGCTCTGGCCAGTGCCATGTTGGCTAAAGAATTAGGTAAAAAGGGAATCCTTTTGCCCGCCTTCAATGCCAATGAAGCTGCAGCCGTTCCTGGAATTGACATTATCCCGATTAAACACCTTAAAGAAGCTGCCCACTTTTTACAACATCCTGATTCTATTGCTCCGATTCTTTATGGCATCAATGAGGATATCTTTGCGTCCGATGCACCTGCAGTCGACTTTGCTGATATTAAAGGGCAGGTTCATGTGAAGCGAGCAATGGAGATCGCTGCTGCGGGAGGGCATAACGTAGTGCTTTCTGGACCGCCAGGTTCCGGAAAGACCATGATCGCAAAAGCCTTATTGGGTATTATGCCCACACTTGCTGTTGAAGAAGCTCTTGAGATCACGAAGATATATTCTATAGCTGGTATGCTTAAGGAAGGCCAAAGCCTCGTCACGCAGCGTCCTTTTCGTTCTCCTCACCACACAATTAGCTATGCAGGTTTGATTGGCGGAGGTGCCGTGCCTCGTCCAGGGGAAGTTTCTCTGGCCCATGGAGGAGTTTTATTTCTCGATGAATTCCCTGAATTTTCTCGTTCGGTTTTAGAGGTCCTTAGGCAGCCCCTTGAGGATCGTAAGGTCACCATCAGCCGCGCCCAAGGTAATTTTACTTTTCCTAGCGATTTCGTCTGTATTGCAGCGATGAATCCTTGTCCATGTGGTTATTTGGGGCACTCTGATAAAAGATGTACCGATTCCCAGATGCAGATCGATCGTTATAGGGGCAAGATTTCAGGTCCGCTGTGGGATCGCATTGATATGCATATTGATGTTCCTGCATTGAATTATAAGGATATTATAGAGACTAAATCTGGGGAGCCGTCAGCCGCCGTTCAAGAACGAGTCAAGAGAGCTCGACGATTACAGGCAAAGCGCTTTGGGAAAGAGAAGTATAATGCTCAGATGTCCGCTCACGATATTAAACAACATTGTCAGCTCACTCATGATTGCCATGAGGTCATTCGTCAGGTCATCGATGTGTTTTATGTCTCTGCACGTGGATGTGATCGTCTTATTCGTGTGGCACGCACCATTGCCGACCTTGCAAATTCTCCGGTAATCCTCAAGGAACATCTGATGGAAGCTGTTTCCTTTCGTCAATTAACGACCGTGTGACTTTATCGACGGATTCAAGAGAAACGATGTCTTGGTCTGTCGATACGCCTAATTCTTTAAATTTACGAGCCGTCACTAACACCCGGGATTCAATAGAGCCGACGGATTTGTTATAAGCATCGACGGTGCGATCGAGGTTTTTGCGAATTTCGTCAAAGTGTTCTGCAAAGATGCGTAAGCGCTCATATAGTGATTTGCCTAGATTGCTAATTTGTTGCGCATGTTTTGCGATGAGTTCTTGACGCCATCCATAAGCGACTGAACGGAGAAGGGCAATGAGCGTTGTAGGAGTTGCTAGGATGATTTTTTGATCGACTCCATATTCAATGAGAGTGGGGTCATGCTCTAGAGCAGCACTGAAAAAAGATTCGCCAGGTAAAAATAAAACAACGAATTCCGGAGCAGATGGAAACTGATCCCAGTAGGATTTCGCTGAAAGTTGCATGACATGTGTTTTTACTTGTTGAGCATGTTCCTTGAGCTTTTGTTGCCGTGTGAATTCATCAGTGGCTTCTAATGATTCTAGATAGGCCTGCAAAGGAGCTTTGGAATCGATGACCACTTGTTTCTGGTTGGGGAGTTTGACGATGAGATCTGGACGCAATCGTCGTTCTTCATTGGGAGTAGATTCTTGCTGGACAAAATCGCAATATTCGATCATACCAGCCATTTCGACCACTCTTTTGAGTTGGATTTCTCCCCATCGTCCTCTTACCTGCGGCATACGCAGTGCTTTGACTAGATTTGAAGTTTCATTATGTAGCTGTTGATGAGAGCTCGCCATCGCTTTGACTTGTTCGCTTAGGGTACTGTAGGCGACGGCACGGTGTTTCTCTGTCTCTTGTATTTTGGTGTCGAATTTTTCTAGAGATTCTTTCACGGGCTTAATGAGCTCGCCGATTGCATTTTGTCGCGTTTGTAGATCCACTTTAGCGGCATCTTGAAAGCCTTGAAGCTTTGTGGTGGCAAGTTCCAGGAAAGATTGGTTATTGTGTTTTAAGGCATCGATAGAAAGCGATTTGAATGATTCTGATAATCTTTGGTGGGATTGAGAAAGAAAATCGATTTTTTCTTGGAAAGATTTATTTTGTTCTGCCAGCTGTGTTTTAAGAATAGCCCGCTTCTCTTGAGCTGTTTGACATTCGCTGCGCAATGTCTGGATTTCTTCTTTACTCGCATTTTGTAGCGCTGTTAAAATGGCAGTTTGTGCGTTGTATTTTTCTCGCCAGATGACAGTGTCGATATGCTTTTTTTTAAGTGCAATAGAAAGCCAGGCAATCACTCCAATTAGGCATATGTATAAAAAAATGGATAAAATCATCATAATAGGAGAAGGGTATATTTTTATTTGGTTAAAAGCAAGGATAAAGGGCGGTTCACCGCCGCGCAGTATATAGACCACGTTTCAATACTCTTCTGTTGCTACGCGAAGCGTTTGGAGCAACAGAAAAGTGTTGAAACTATGTGTGAAATTGTTCACCTGATTTCATTAACACATCTGGGATAATCGTTTCCGTATGTATGTTCTTGTTTAAGAGTTCTGTACACATGTTATCCCAATAAGTTTCCATTTGTAGATCAGTCTTATGATGGTATAAAGCTTTCATCATAAGGGCGCCTTCGTAGGTTATTTTTTTTTCTAAGGCACTCTTTAGGTATTTTTCAATTTTTTGATGGTTCAAAATGCTAGGTATATTATCGCATCCAGCTAAAAGTAGTAATATGGATTCTGGAGGATCGGTTAATTTGTCATAGGCTTTTTTATAACAAATATATTGATCTTTATAGCGCCATAAAACACAACAAAGATGTCCTAGAAAGACATCATTCTTCCAATCGATTTCCCATTGATTCCTAAAATAGTTGCGGGTTTCAAATGCCAAGTTTAGGGCAAATTGCTGAATTTGATCATCTTGCATATTTTCATAGAACATTTTTTCAATTAAATGCATTATTTGATCGAAATTTAGCACACAGCAAATATCTTTAGGAGAGTTATCCTTAATAATAGAATTCCAGTTTTTTAGATCGATGAGTTTTTTTATGTTGCAAATTGTCATTCTATTACCCAGGCATCATTTAAAAATATTTCACCAGTTTCAATGTTTTTATTGAAAACGGCTTTTACATTGAATCCATTTATCTGCATTTCATGTGACAGTGTCGATATGGTTTTTTTAAGTGCAATAGAAAGCCAGGCAATCACTCCAATTAGGCATATGTATAAAAAAATGGATAAAATCATCATAATATGAGAAGGGTATATTCTTATTTGGTTAAAAGCAAGGATAAAGGGCGGTTCACCGCCGCGCAGTATATAGACCACGTTTCAATACTCTTCTGTTGCTACGCGAAGCGTTTGGAG
>JABDDS010000026.1:15284-25150 GCA_013287465.1 Chlamydiota bacterium
ATTTGGTTAAAAGCAAGGATAAAGGGCGGTTCACCGCCGCGCAGTATATAGACCACGTTTCAATACTCTTCTGTTGCTACGCGAAGCGTTTGGAGTGCGAAAGTCCTCTTTCGCTTTGTGATTTAAGGTAAAGCGAAAGAGGACTTTCGCACTCCAAACGCTTCGCGTAGCAACAGAAGAGTATTGAAACGTGGTATAACCTCGTCTCATGGAATACAGGAATTTTATGATTACTAAACAGAATTTTCTTTTTACACAACGGGTATGGCTATGGCCAATATTGGCGATGCTGCTCATCACTCCTTGGACTCCAGCTTTAGATCTTGCCGTCTCCCATTATTTTTACCAGGGAGGGCATCAATTTTCTTCCTATCCCTTATTTACGTTTGTTTTTAAGTATGGCTTTCTCTATTCAAAAGTACTCATTGGCATCGCTCTTTTTTTCCTTATGATTTCTTGTCTGTTTGCGAAATATCGCGCTTGGCGTCCCGCAGCCATTGTCTTCCTCTTGGTTGTTGCGATCGGTGCAGGGGGGATTTCTCATCTTATCTTTAAGGATCATTGGGGACGTCCTCGTCCGGTGCAGGTCATTGAATTTGGAGGTAAGCAGGAGTTTCGTCCTTACTACAAACCAAACTTCTTTAATTCACCTGAGCCGTCAAAATCATTTCCGTGTGGTCATTGTACAATGGGATTTTGCTTCTTTGCTTTAGCTTTAGTTGGTCGTCGCTTCAATAATCGTGCTCTATTTTGGGTGGGGTTGGCACTAGCCTTATCCTTAGGAGGGCTACTATCGCTAGCGCGCATTGCGCAAGGAGGACATTTTCTTTCCGATACCCTCATGACAGCGTTGATTATGTGGTTGACTTCTTACTTATGTGTGAAGTGGATTACCTGATTTCATCTTCGTCATCGGGTTCTGGTTCGAAGTCTTCAAGGGTTTTTGATTTTTTTCCTGAAATTAAACGGATGATTGCAAGGATGCCAGAGACGATGATGTAAGCCCATGAGAAAAGGAAGAAGACGGCGGCAAAGTGATGGAGGAGGCCGTAAAACAGTACAGCTGCGCAGATAACGGTGGCAAAGAGAATGCGAAAGGAGCTGACGCGGATGTGAAGTGTTTTAACACTTGGAAACTTCCATCTGCTGATCATGCAATATCCAAGGATAATTAATCCGGTAATGACGATCCACGCATGTGTTGTCTCTCCTAATTGAAAGAAATAGTGGAAGTCATCAGAGACGAGAAACAAATTTCCGGAGACGGCTGCAGCGGCTGCACCGGGGATAGGGAGGCCTGTGAAATTCTTCTTGCTATCTTCGGCAAGACCTTGATCGCTTTTAGCTTTTTGAGCGATGAGGCTGAATCGCACGAGGCGTAATACTCCACACATTGTATAGATCATCGCTGCTGTCGTAAGTAGGAATGAAAGCTCTGTCCCTGGAATCATCGATAGGCTTTTCAGAATGATGACAGAGGGACCGACACCAAAGGTAATTGCATCGGCTAAGCAATCGAACAGTCCGCCAAAATCGCTTTCTGCTTTCATTGCTCGGGCAACAGCTCCATCTAATAAGTCGGCTAAAGCAGCTAATAGCAAGATACCAGCTACGGCTGTTAGGGATTGGTAGGTGACCGTTCCTGCCTCCATCATATTCATCTTGAAAATGACAAATAACCCACAAGAAAGCCCGAAGGCTGTGATGACGTTTGGCAGTAAATGAACCCGCTTCATGATTAATCCCTAAAAATTTTATAGTCTTCTGGAGAAAACAGTGGTGTCGAATAGTTTCTAATCATTTGAAGATATTGTTTGTAATCTTCTGTAAATAAATCGCTTACAATTCCTTCTACCAGTCTGGTCGCACCCACACTTAATCCTGGAATATCTCCACTTACCAGGCCATGACTGAGGAAAGCTCCATAGTTAAAACAATAAATGTTTTTTAATTCCGGAGCAATCCCTTCCTTTTTTTCTAAAAATTGGAAATGACCGCCTAGATAAGGAAAGCGACCTAGCTTTGGTTGCTTAGCTAGGAGCCACCGTGGAATGCGATCTTCCCATAATAGAATCGCGTCGATAAAATGGTAGAATTCGGGACGCATAGAAGGTTCTATCGTATAGCCGGTGGCAAAGATAATAAAATCGGCAGAAATATTTTCTTTCTGCGCATTTAAAATGACGTTATCTGGCATTAAGTCAATCGTTTCAATTTGTGTGCTGAAATGAAGATAGATATTATCGTGGGCCGAAACGCGTTCCACCGAAGCCACTGATGGGGGGATTCCACAGCAAAATGCTTCTCGGAAGAAGTCGAAACGCGCCTGATCGGACAATGAATAAAATCCATGTAGAATTCCAGCAAAAGAAAATCTTGCAAATCTGTTTACAATGGGAATTTGATCTCGTCGGATGAGCATATGCACTTCTTTTGCTCCATACTCCAGAGCCGTTCCCGCGGCGTCGAAAGCTGAGGCTCCAGCCCCCACAACAACGATTGTCTTATTGGGGAACAATGCGGTATCAATGCGGTCTGCCGTATGGGCACAAAAGTTTTTTGGTATTTGATCTGCATAAGGAGGAAGCAAGACTCCCCCAAATCCCTTTCTACCCGTGGCTAAAACGACTTTATGAGCATAGACGATGACGGGGGATCCCAGGTGATCAAACATGAGTTCTAAGTTAGATCCGACAGGGCGAATTTCTTGGAGGACCATTTCATTTCTAATCGGTAGGTGGGTGGCTTCTCTGTACCAACGAAGGTAGGCCGCCCAATCTGCAGTAGGAACGAGATCAAGTTGTTCCCAAGCTGTTTCTCCATAGACCGCTTGGTACCATGATTGAAAAGTCAAGCTGGCAATTCCCATGGCAGGTCCGGGCATCGTCTTACTCGACCTCAAATAATCCATTCTTGCCGACGTTTCCCATGGCCCCTCTTCTCCTCGCGGGTTGTCATCAAAGATCTCTACGCGGCATACACCTTCTTTCATTAGTCCGAAGCCCACAGCCATGCCGGCCATTCCTCCACCAATGACGGCAACATCGAGTAGTGAGTAGTCACCGGGATGATGTAAAATCCAGCGGTGTGCTGGGAGGTGTAAGGCGTTGAGATCTGCATCCACACGTTGTTGCAGTTGTTGTAAAGAGGGATTGTTTGTTGCCATGAGTATCGATGAAGATAAAAAAAGAAAAAAAATAAGCTTTTGTACTAGCACTTGTTATTCTATTCCTTAAGTTGAGATGCGATTGCTTTGGCGTTATGGCGCATCATTTTGAGATAGCTATCCCCATCTGATCCTGGTTTACCCATCGCGTCTGCATAGAGTTGGATGTCAGCGATCCGGATGGTGAGTCCTTTTTCGTTTCCTGCTTGCACCACTTTTCGTATAGAGTCTTTATTGACATTTGATTCTGGAAAGATCACATGGATATTGTATCTTTTAAGATGATCGATGATGAGTTGGATGTCTGTTGTGCTGATCTGGCTTTCTGGGGCCAACCCTTCTGGGGCTGCGCACCGCAGCTGCCAGTCTATTTCCCCTTCCTCGGCTAGATAGGCGCGCGTGAAGTAGCTAAATGCGTCGTGGGTGGTGACGAGGTAGCGTTTTGAAGACGGGATTGTTTGTAGTTCTTGTTTGATCTCTTTGTTTGCTTGTCGCATGCTATCGATGAGCTTAGTGCCATTTTTACGGTATTCATCGGCATGAGAGGGGTCTTTTGTGCTCAATGCTTCAACGATATAAGGGACTGTTTTTGCCCATAAGGCAACATCCATCCAAATGTGTGGGTCGAGTTGACGATCGTGGTGGAGAATGAGTGCTTTGTCCTCTTGCATAATTAGATTGCCAAGAGGAATGACTTTTTTATCGTTGAGAAGGCGCTGTTGAAGGCTTGGTCCATGTTCTAATCCGAGTCCGTTATAAAAAATGAGATCAGCAAAAGCAAATTTTTCATCATCGCCTTTGACTAGCTGGTAGGAATGGGGATCGAGTTCCCCTTTAATCAAAGTGTCGGTGTCGATGTATTCTCCTCCTACTTGTTTGACCAAATCGTCAATCATGGCTATTGTAGATAGGACTTTGAGCTTTCCATTTGGCGTCATCCATTGTTGGAATTGATTGACGTCGTCACTTTTCGCACAGCTGCATAGCCCCATGAGGATTAGAAAAGAGACGCTACGGATGAGAAGGGAGACAAAGACGCTAGGTATGAACACAGAAACGCAAAGACGCAAAGACGCAAGGGCGCAAAGGAAGAAAGATTTCCTTTGGCCGAAGGAATTTTCCCCCCTTTGCGTCTTTGCGTCTTTGCGTCTTTGCGTTTCCGTGTTCATGCATAAAGTCTTTATTTCTGCGTTCTTGGACGGCGTCATTGTTGTTTTACTTGTGTTTGTGTGTTGGAAAGTTTGCGCAGCATAGCATAGCTATAAATGCCCGTGGAACATCCTGAGGTAAACTCGACCCGCAGTGCATATCTGCCTACATTCGTGATCCGTTTCGCTCGTACATCTTCATCTACGGGGGGTGTTCCTATTCGTTGTTGATTGGTGCTGACGTCGAAACATTTGGCACAGGGGCAATTTTTTTGCAGTAGGTTTAATCGATAATCATTACAGATTCCATCGCTCCATTCGATTGTGAATGTGTGGTTGTCTTTTTGAGAAATTGATTTGATGAGTACCGGAGGTTCTGTTGTCATGGCATCTCCTTCCAAATAAGGTTAAATGAAGAGAGACATTCTTTAGATATTCGATTCAGCGTGGTGACATGAGCAACGACCTGTTGTGCTACATCGATAAAAGCTTGGGCTGCAGGTGGCTGGACTGGTTGATCGAGAAAAAGTGACTTACCATTATCACTGCACTGGCAAATTTCAGGGTCTATTGGAATAGAACCTAGGAAAGGGGCACCAATTTCAAGGGCGAGATGTTTTCCGCCGCCTTTACCGAAGATATAAACCCGTTCGCTTGATGGGGTCGGTTGGTAGTAACTCATGTTTTCGATCACCCCGAGGATGGGGACATTGACTTGGTGGAAAAGATTCGCTGCTTTGCGCACATCCATGAGAGCGACTTCTTGCGGTGTCGTCACCATAATAGCCCCTGTTAGATTAGCCTGTTGGGTCAGAGTCAGTTGGATATCTCCAGTCCCGGGAGGAAAGTCGATTAGGAGGTAGTCTAAATTGCCCCACGCCACATTTTTGATAAATTGAGTGACCATTCCATTTGCTATCGGAGCCCGCACTGCCGTTGCTTCTCCTGGCTGACGGAAGTAGGCCATCGAAATGACTTTAATTCCTTTGGATATTGCTGGGACGAGCATTTCTCCAATTTGTTCTGGCATCTGTTCTTCGGGGAGCATTTGACGGATCGATGGGCCGTAAATATCGGTATCCATGACCCCTACTGAGTAACCAGCGCGCTGTAGAGCCATCGCTAGGTTTGCTGTGATTGACGACTTTCCTACTCCTCCTTTTCCCGCAGCAATTGCCACTGTATGTGCGATGCGGTTGGCAGTTCGTTTTGGCTGCTCTTCTGGAGGTTTGAACATAGGTAGGGGCATGGTGTTTACCTTTTATTATTTATTCAAATAATGCATTGACAAAAGTGGGAGCATCAAAGATCTCCAGGTCATCAACTCCTTCGCCAACTCCGATGTATTTGATGGGAACCCCAAGTTGTTTATGAATGGATAGGACCACTCCACCTTTTGCGCTGCCGTCGAGCTTTGTGAGGATTAGACCCGTAATCGGAGTGAATTCATGAAAGGTTTTGACTTGGTCGATTCCATTTTGTCCCGTTGTGGCATCGAGGACGAGCAGTGTCTCTTGAGGGGCATCAGCACTGAGTTTGTTGCATGAGCGGCGGATTTTTTCTAGCTCTTGCATCAAAGGGGTTTTTGTCTGAAGGCGGCCAGCAGTGTCGATGATGACGACGTCAGCTCCGCGGGCTTTGCCTGCACTTACGGTATCAAAAGCGACAGCTGCTGGGTCACTTTTGTTGTTTCCTTTGACAATGTCTATATTGAGTCGGCCAGCCCACGTCTCAAGCTGTTCGATGGCGGCAGCGCGGAAAGTATCGGCAGCGCCGACGATGACTTTTTTCCCTTCTTTTTGATAGAGGCGTGCTAGTTTGGCTACCGATGTCGTTTTACCATTGCCATTGACGCCAACAACTAGGATGACATGAGGGGCCGAGGATGAGGGATTAGGAATCGCATTTTTCGGAGGAGTGAGGAGATTATTGAGAATTTCTTGCCGTAACCCATCGATTAATGCAGCGCTGTCGAGAGAAGAATCTTTTTTAAGTCTATTGCGCACATGGTTCGTCAGCTCTTGTGCATAGTGGACTCCTAGGTCGGCTTCATAGAGAATCTGTTCCAGCTTTTCGAGAGCTTCTTCATCGATAGGACCTTGGAAAAGAGCGCGTAGCTTATTGCCGATGAGCGATCCTGTCTTGGTAAGGATTTTTTTAATCGCTGTGTAGCTTGTCTTTAGGAAATTAAAAATCATTGCGCAACTGCCGTTTTAGGTTTCCACCGGAGTATAGGTAAAAGTAAAAAAAAAGAAAAGGACAAAGGACAAACGACGCCAAGGACCTTAAGGACGCCAAGGACCTTAAGGACGCCAAGGACCTTAAGGGGGTTCCAGAATGTCCTTTTTGTCCTTTGTCCTTGGCGTCCTTAAGGTCCTTGGCGTCGTTTGTCCTTTTTTTTGATAAATATATTTATATTGATATTTATTATAAAATAATGTATAGTTCTATTTTAAGTTGTTTTTTTATATTAATAAATTAAAAAGGAGTTATTTATGTCATCAATTACATTGCCGGCTAATTCAAATGTGCAATTTGTAGAGAGCGTTGTTGGATTCAAAATAGAGAATAATGCAGTGATTAATCATTTGGGGGATAAAGAAACATTATGTAAACAAAACGATGTCAATACGCGTTGGGATTCGGGACGGCAAGCGGAGTGGTGGCAAACACATGCAGGGCATATTGTGATGCTGCCATTTAAAGTTGGTTGTCTAGCTTTTCAAACGGCAGTGGATGCTCTGATTCTTTGGGGGGTAATGTTACTGAATATGGCTATCTTTGGGTTGGATCCAGACTGTCGCAAGGAACTTGTTTTAAGGGCATATAATTTGTTTGTTGCAGATACGCTTACATGGCTTTCGATTATTCCTAGTCTGTTTGAGTATTCATTATATGATAAGGCTAATGCTCTTCATTTGGGTACATTGGATTATTTACAGCTCAGAAATCGCGATGAGTTTGATAAAATCGAGGTAAAAGCTCAGCCTGAAGTTCGGGAACTAGAGGCGTTTAGTTCATTTCGTTATCCAAATCTAAATCGTTTATAAGCTAGATAACCCTTGTTTTGATGCTACGCGAAGCGTTTGGACTGCGAAAGCCCTCTTTCGCTTTGTTATTTAAGGCAAAGCGAAAGAGGGCTTTCGCATTCCAAACGCTTCGCGTAGCAACAGAAAAATGTTGAAACGTGGTTTCTACTGTATTGTTTTTAAAATTTCTTTTTCTTTTTTGACGCTTTCGTTAACATGAAAATTTCCAGTCTATCACAGTGGAGACGTCAAATTATGGATATTCATGAGTACCAAGCAAAAACATTGTTGCGGCATTATGGCATTGCGATCACCGATTTTAGCGTTGTTTCTTCTTTGGATGAGTTAGAGAGGGCTGTGGAGGATTTGCAGTTAGAACAGGCTGTCGTTAAAGTGCAGGTCCATGCCGGAGGGCGAGGCAAGGCCGGAGGGGTGAAAGTCGCACGCAGTCGGAAAGAGATCCTCGACCAAGGAAAGCAGATGCTCGGGATGCGCATCGTCAATAACCAAACAGGTCCGCAGGGGGTCGTCGCTCATCGCCTTCTTCTCACTTCGCTTATCGATATTAAACGGGAACTTTATCTCAGTGCTGTTATCGATAGAAAAAGAGGGCAGGCGATGCTCATTGCTTCTCCAGAGGGAGGCATGGATATCGAAGAGGTTGCTGCTCGTAGTCCCGATAAAATCTTGACGCTACCAATCACTTTAGACGGAAGGTTGCGAAGTTATAATCTTCTCCGCCTAATTAATTTTATGGGATGGAAAGGAAGTTTTGCGGATCAGGGAAAAGCTCTTGCTCTATCTCTGGCTAAAGCCTTTGTAGAGACCGATGCTTCTTTGATTGAAATTAATCCTCTTGTCGAAACGGCTCAGGGGGAATTGATTGCCCTCGATGCAAAATTTAGCATCGACGATAACGCCTTATTCCGTCAGCCTCAGATCGCTGAATTTTATGATGCCAGCCAGCTTACTCCTGAAGAAGCTAAGGCTCATTCTTATGACCTCGCTTATGTTGGCTTGGATGGCGATATTGGCTGTGTTGTCAATGGGGCAGGACTCGCCATGGCGACGATGGATATCATCCATCTTTATGGGGGTAAGCCTGCAAACTTCCTCGATGTGGGAGGAGGAGCAACAAAGGAAAAAATTGCAGAAGGATTTAAAATCATTCTTGGCGATAAAAAGGTGAAAGGGATTTTGGTGAATATCTTTGGTGGAATCATGAACTGTGAGACCCTTGCCGAAGGGATGATTGAAGCAGCTAATGAATTAAAAGTGAATATTCCTCTTGTCGTGCGTATGGAAGGGACTAACGTAGAGAAAGGACAGCGCCTTCTCGATAAGTCTAAACTCAATATCAAAGTGGTTCACACTTTAGCAGAAGCGGCAGAAAAAATCGTGAATATGACGGGAGCATGAAAGATGGCTATTTTAGTGAATAAAAAAACAAAGGTGATCACACAAGGGATCACCGGAAAATCTGGAAGTTTTCATACCGAACAGTGCATTGCTTATGGATCTCATTTTGTCGGAGGGGTCACTCCAGGAAAAGGAGGACAGACTCTTTTTGATCTTCCAATTTTTGATACCGTGGCGGAAGCTAGAGCTGCAACAGCATGCGATGCTTCGATGATATTTGTCCCTCCTCCCTTTGCTGCAGAAGCTATTTTGGAAGCTGAAGAGGCTGGTGTGCCGCTTATCGTCTGTATTACTGAAGGAATACCCGTACGCGATATGCTCGAAGTCAGTAGAGTCATGCGCTCCAGTAAAACAAGTCGGTTGATCGGTCCGAACTGTCCTGGCATCATCACCCCCGACGCCTGCAAAATAGGGATTATGCCCGGTTATATCCACAAAAAAGGAAATATAGGCATCGTCTCCCGTTCGGGCACTCTTACCTACGAAGCTGTATGGCAAACCACCCAGCTTGGCTTGGGACAGTCAACATGCGTGGGAATTGGGGGAGATCCTCTCAATGGCACCGATTTTATCGATGTCCTCTCTTTCTTTGAAAAAGATCCTGAAACAAAAGCGATTTTAATGATTGGAGAAATTGGAGGCGAGGCAGAAGAAAACGCTGCCGAATGGATCAAATCCCATTGTACAAAGCCTGTAGCGGGGTTTATCGCCGGAATCACAGCTCCTCCCGGACGTCGAATGGGACATGCAGGTGCAATTATTTCTGGTGGTAAAGGGACAGCAAAGGATAAGATAGCTGCATTACGCGCTGCCGGAGTCACCGTTGCAGAAAGTCCAACCGAGATGGGAGCAGCGATCAAATCGCTAATGAGTTAGATTTCTTATGTTAAAGTTTATTTTGTTTCGAACTATTTCAGTCACGGTTCACCCTATTTTTTGGATTTTTGCCTGTTTAATTGCCTGGATGAGTTCTTCGACCCTTCTTGAGGGCGGATTGTGGGTAGCAGTGATATTCATTTCTGTCCTGGTGCATGAAGTCGGGCATGCGTTAACAGCTAAGGCATTTGGTCAGGAGTCAACAATTGAGCTGCAGATGTTCGGAGG
>JABDDS010000027.1 GCA_013287465.1 Chlamydiota bacterium
ACAGTTGATACAATCACAAGATCAAGCTCGTACGACCCGAACTGATTTTGGAGGCCAAATCGAATTTTCAATCACCCTACCTTCCCAAGGCGGTGATTCTTCTAATTTAAAAACAATCGTTGCCGATAAACATTTGATGCCAAAATTAGTCATTTCAAGCGATATTGAAGACCAGAAAATAGAAAAAGCATAATTGCTTTTTTTTCTCTCATGAAAAATTTTCGCAAAATCGACTTCGGACAATTGAAAAGGCAAAAAAAATAAAGGCACTACGCAACAAATTGATGGAGACTCACTCTAAAAATTTGGATATGCTTGCTCGAGGTCCTAGTGTGGATGAAAGCGGTGAAGAGGCAAAGCAAGCAACAATTGAACGACCAGGCCAAGCCCTAGATCTCGACCAAGGCCCAGAAAGTGATGAAGATATCATTAATGAGAATTTGATGGATCATGTTCTATCGTTACAAGAAGCTATAGAACAAAAAAATCTAGTAATTCAAACTCAAGCTAACATCATAAGAGATCTGAAAAGAACTAATGAAGCTTTGACTTTTTTTTAGATACTCATTTTAACGCAAGTTTGTGTGGCCCTCATGAGGTTTGGATAAGCAACTCAAATTTGGCTTTTTACCACGAAGTGGTTAAAGATAGTAGCTGGGGGTCGCTAACCACGAAGTGGTTGCCACCCCCAGAAATAATGTTAGAAGTATGTACCACAAAGTGGTACTACAATGCTAAGAACAGAAACAGGGAACTATTATTGAATCAATCAAGCTTTGTAGTACCACGTTGTGGTACATTCTCTTAAACATGACTCCAGGGGTAGCAACCACTCCGTGGTTAGCGACCCCTGGCTATTATCTTGAACCACTTCGTGGTATAGCTACGCCTTCGGCTAAACAGTTAATTTTATCCCTGTTATAGCAAAAAAGTCACATGAAATTCAGCGATTCTATGTGATTTTTTTTGCTAAAACATACCCAAAATTAACACCCTAACCCCTGGCTAGCTTTATTTAACCACTTCGTGATAAAAGACCAAACTCAAATATCGCATTCATAGCCTAAATACAGGTTATCCCTTAAAATTCAAACAACCAAAATAATCCCGAAACTTCTCTCGAAAAAATCTATAAAAACCAAAAAATGGCAAAATAAACCTTGTGTTTTGACCAACTATTGGCTAAAATACAAACATGAAGAGAGATATTGAAACAGAGTTAAAAAAATGGAAAACTTCTCCTAACCGGATGCCCCTCATTATTAGGGGCGCACGTCAGGTAGGAAAGAGCTTCACTATCGAAAAGTTTGGCAACGAATTTTTCACAAACATTATGACAATCAATTTCGAATTTGAACCGGCAATCGCCTCTTTATTCGAAACTCCCAACCCAGAAGAGATCGTAGCTCAACTTGAAATTAAAAAGAAAACCAAGATCACTCCTGGGGAAACACTTCTTTTTCTTGATGAAATTCAATACTGCCCAAAGGCCATTATTGCACTGCGTTATTTCAAGGAGAAAATGCCCAACTTGCATGTAATCGCTGCAGGATCACTACTAGAATTTACGCTGCAAGACCACAACTTCTCCTTCCCTGTAGGAAGAGTGGAATTTCTTTATTTACGTCCATTATCATTTAATGAGTTTCTATATAATAAAGGAGAGTTACAACTCTTAGATGCATTCGAACAAGTTTCCTTGGACAATCCGCTTCCCGAATCAATCCACAACCATGCTCTTGAGCTGTTTAAAAAGTATATTCTCATCGGTGGAATGCCCGCAGTCACCGACCTTTTTTTGAAGCATAATTCCTACTTAGAGTGTCAGCGTTTACAGGAAATTCTGACTCAAACTTATCGAAATGACTTCGGGAAATATGCGACAAAAACACAATACAAACACCTTCAAAAATGCTTTGAAAGGGCCCCACATCTCATTGGTCAACATTTCAAATTTGTATCTGTAGATAGAGAATCTCGTTCACGCGATATAAAAATAGCCCTTGAACAACTTTGCTGGGCAGGCTTAATCAATCGCATTTATGCAACAAGTGCCTCAGGAATCCCATTAATGGCACAAATGAATGAAAACAAATTCAAACTACTCTATCTCGACATTGGATTGCTTCAGGGCATTCACCAGTATGATAATGAACTCATTCTAAATCAGGATATTTTGCAAATCAATGCCGGAGAATTAGCTGAACAATTTGTTGGGCAAGAACTTCTTGCTTATGGAAAATCCTATGAAAATAAACAGCTATTCTACTGGAATCGAGAAGCCAAAAGTTCTCTTGCCGAAGTCGATTTTGTCATTACTATCAATTCTGAAATTGTTCCAATCGAAGTGAAGGCCGGTACTACAGGGCGGCTCAAATCACTGAGGGAATTTATGAAAGAAAAAAAAAGCACCCTAGGCATTCGTGTTTCGCAAAATCCTTTATCGCTTTGCGATAATATTCTTTCTGTTCCTTTTTATCTACTAAAACAACTTCCTAGGCTCTATAAGGACAAAGGGACTTTGTTGCATAAATTGACTTAAGTTACTCTATTTTATACAGCAATGGCCTTGTTACATAAATGCCCTGGAGGCATTTATGCAAGAAACTTGTAAAAATCGCAAGTTTCTTGCATAAAATAAACATCTATGCTAAAAACAAGTTAGATACTTACTAAAATCGTAAGTTTTAAACATGTTTTAGGATAGTAAATATGAATTCCAATTTTGAGAATCTACTTTTGCAATGGCCGTTATGTACGATTAGGGATGTAGATATTGCAACAGTTATCTCAGATGATTCCAAGCGCTATGCAGCTGTTAACCGAGCGATCAAGAAAGGAATTTTAATACGACTGCGTCGTGGAATTTATCTAATTGGTAACCCTTATAAAAAAAATTCTCCTATTAACTTTCAAATCGCTCACTCAATTTATGGTCCTAGTTACATCAGCTTCGAATCGGCTCTTTTCCACCATCAATGGATCCCGGAGGCAGTGTATACAACGACATGTGCTACAGCAAAGCGAGCGAATGAATTTGAAACACCCTTAGGCATCTTTCAATATGCACATGTTCCCGATCGGCTATTTTACTTAGAAGTACAAAGAGAGGGAATCGATGAAGAGACTTTTTTTATCGCTAGTCCTTGGAAAGCCATTGCCGATCATTATTATGTCCATAAAAGACACTGGAATTGTCTTGAAGATTTATATTCAGATTTAAGGATTGAAATAGAAAACATGCTTGAAAGCGATTTAAAAACGTTGCGAATTCTTTCAGAGCACTACCAGAGCAGTCGAGTCAGAAATTTTTTAAGTAAAATTCTAAGAGGTTTTGTAAATGGAAATAAGAATCATTGAAGAAAGGATAAAAGAATATAAACCTGGGGGGAAAGAGGAAGAGTTGAATGCTTTTAAGGAAATCGCTCAGGAAATTATTTTGTCGGCTCTAAGCAGAGCTGAGTTCTTTAAATATGCCGCCTTTCAAGGTGGTACGTGTCTTAGAATTGTGTATGGATTAAACCGATTTTCTGAAGATATGGATTTTGTGTTGCTTCAACCTGATAAAAATTTCAAATGGGATCAGTTTTTCCACGAAATAGCTTTGGAATTCAGCGGATACGGCCTTCAACTAGAGGTCAAAGATCGATCAAAAACTGAGGATGCTGTAAAAAAAGCATTTCTTAAAGAACACTCCTTTGGACAGGTTTTAAAGCTAATTTATGCAAGAACACGCTCTGACGTTCAAGTTGTCAATATTAAGCTCGAGATCGATACCAACCCCCCCACAGGATTCGGTTACGAAACAAAAATAATAACATTTCCAGAACCTTTTTCAATTGTCACACAAGATCTTCCTAGTCTATTCTCTGGTAAAATTCATGCACTTCTGTGCAGAGAATACACTAAGGGTCGGGATTGGTTTGATTTTGTTTGGTATATGTCCCGAAAAACAGAAATTAACTTGTTAAATTTGCAAAATGCTCTTATTCAACAAGGTCCTTGGAAGGGGAAAGAACTTAATATTGATAATAGATGGGTGAATGAAAAACTCCGAGAAAAAATTGAATCTATCGATTGGGAAGCTGCCAAGAAGGACATTAAACCATTCTTACGCGACAGACAATTGCGTACGCTCGATTTATGGAATAGAGAATTTTTCCTAGAATTTACAAAAAAATAGAAGTCTAATGAAAAAAGATCATTTTACATCCCACAAAAATGAGGATAGCCGCAAGCACATAATGAAGATAATGGAATAACGACATCAATCTAGCTAGGACAAAAAATAATGAACGCAATCCCAAGATAGCAAAAATATTCGACGTGTAGATGATAAAAGGATCGAGGGTGATTCCCATAATTGCTGGAATAGAGTCTAATGCAAAGACAAGGTCGGTGAATTCAATGGCAAGCAACACGACAAAGAGTGGTGTTGCCACCCATTTTGTTGATTTTTTTGTAAAAAACTTATCCCCGTCGTACTCACTAGACATCGGGATGGATCGTTGAAGCCATTTGAGCATCCGATTTTCACTAACATCTGCTTCGACATCTCTTTTCTGAATCATTTTGATTCCTGTATAGACCAGAAAAGCTCCAAATAGATAAAGCATCCATGAAAACGCGTTGATCAACGCCAATCCGAAAAAGATCATCAACGCCCTCATCAAAAGAGCTCCAACGATTCCCCAAAAAAGAACTTTATGTTGATATTCTTCCGGAGTTTTAAAATATTTAAAAAGGACGATAAATACGAAAAGATTATCAATGCTAAGCGATTTTTCTATGAGGTAACCCATGAGAAAATTTAGGCCAGCCTCCCTTCCTAAATAGACAAAGATTCCCAGATTAAATAGGAGAGCCAATCCTATCCAAAAAAAGGTCGCCCATAGTGCTTTTAACTCGACTTTGTACATTTTTTGCCCCCTTCCTCGGAGAGAAGCTTCCTGCAGCTAATTAAATTTCTCGGAAGGGGTAAAAACACCCCTTCCTTCGAAATTTAATACGCTGCAGTTTGCTTCTCTCGCGAGGAAGGAGGCAAAAAATGTACAAAATCGAGTTTAATGACTTTTTTTCCATAAATTCAAATTCCCAACACCACGCAAGAAGACATAATAAACACCACCAAAGACCTCTTCAAAAGGACGTTTTTCAAATATACTTAAATAACGACGCAACCCTTCGGTATAGATTGAAGCCTGCATTTCATATTGATTTGCTTTCATCGCCTCTTGAATGAATTCCTCGCTGTAATAGGAATCATCAGGACCCAACCAATTGCTTTTCCAATCGACAATATAATACTTATCCTCATATTCAAATATCAAATCAACAACTCCTTTCAAAAATGAATTGTCGTCACCATTTTTATAGAGGAACTCAGCCTCCCGATACATTTTCTTAGGGTCGACATCAGCCAAACAAAATGGAGGATTTGTCCCAAAACAAGGAGTTTTAACCGCCTTAATGATGATTTCAGCAAGAACTTCCCCCCAAGATTCAAATGGGGTGTTTTCGATGAAGGAATGAATTTGTGCTTCAACTTCAAGAATACCCTCTTTAATCATATGAAAAGGCAATTTTTCAAGTATATAGTGCAAAAGAAGTCCTGTATCCTCTCCGGCAGGAAGTGTATGGACATTTTTACTATCAGCAGTAAATAGATGAGGTGCGCTCATCGTTTTTTTTTCCTGTTCAGAAGGGTGAGATAAAGATGAAAATGATTCTATGAGTATTGGAGGGGCATTGACGATAAACTTTTCTGGAGCGATCCAATCGATCTGATCATGCTGAAACATTTTTCTAGAAATATTGTCTTCTACAGATTCCAAATGTCTTAATGAGATATGTCCCTTATTCTGATGCAACTCAACAAACTCATTGAGTGATGTTTCGTCCTGCTGATTAATTCGTTCATACCATCCTTGATAATCTGTAGGAGTTCCAAAACGAGCGAGCAATAGTTCCATGGGTGAAGCCCCTCCTATTGCAATACCTTTTGTTTTGATAACGACAGGCAGATAAAGGCGATATTTGGCCCGGGTGAACGCGACATAAAGCTGTCGCATTTTCTCCGCATCGAGTTCTTCACAAAACTGCTGATATTGAGAGTCTAATTGATTTTGTACCACTTTGAGATGACTGCCAACCGAAATAATTCCATTGGTATGTTGTTTGGGACGACTCACCATTCCCAGGGCAAAGACGATATCGAATTCAAGTCCTTTGCTTGCGTGTGTCGTCAGGATTGAAACCCCTTCTTCTTCCATATTTTGATATGTTTTCATTCTGGGATCTTCATTGCGTGCCAGCATTGTAAACTGGTCTAAGAAGTCGATGACCCCCTGCGGGGAAAGCATTTTTCTTTCTTCCTCATCGATCAGGAGGTCGGCAATATCTTGCCAAGTGGAATAGAATTGTCCTCCGTCCACCTTTACGAGCATTTGTTCTAAAAGAGAATATCCTTGTTTACTCCAGATACTTCCCATCAATTCGTGATAGAATTTTCCAAAGCCCTCTTCTATCCACACGGAGCGCAATCGATAAGACAATTGAACTAAAGAAGTATCATCCTCTTGTAGCTCATCGTGGGTGAGATTAATCACTGAACCAGACAATGCCAATTGAAAAGCGCTGCTATCGCGGTAATGGAGAATTCCGTTAAGAAGGGTTTTCATCGCTTCTAACGCAGGGGATTTTTCAATCCCGCTATTGCGTTGATTCTTAACTGGAATACACAAATTTTTTAAATATCGTGCTAATCGGGCCCCTTGGTATCTATCAGCAACTAAAATAGCACATTGAGATGGATGGATAGACGAAGTAGATTCAAGGGTGATGAGTTCGTTGCTGATTGCTGAGAAAAAAATTTCCTCTTCATTTTCTTCTTTCACCACCCAAAATTGCATGCAAGCTCTACCATCAGCAAAGGCTTTTACCGTTTTATTGCCAGCAGAAACCGTTCTGTAAGAGAGTCCACATCCATCATTAGCTCTTGGCAAGGGAAATAATGTAGAAGCGGTTGAAAATAATGCATTCAATACCTCCACTAAAGAAGGCTGTGAGCGAAAATTCGTGTCGAGGGTCCATTGAACATCATTTCCAAGAGATTGTGCTGCATTCAGATATGTATAAATATCAGCTTGACGAAATGCATAGATCGACTGTTTCGGATCTCCAACGAGGTAAAGAATCCCCTTCCATTTTTCTTTCTCAACAAATAAGGAGGAAAAAATCTCCCATTGAATGGGATCTGTATCCTGAAATTCATCAATGATGGCCGCTTGATAAGTGTTTCGTATTTGATTGACAAATGAATCATTCCCCATCGCTTCTTTCATTTTAACTAGGAGATCGTGATGTCCAAAAAGTTCTTTTTCCCCTTGGTACCGCTTGACAAATCTTTGGCAGTCGCTTGCCAAACGAGAAAAAAGGGAAGCTGGATGAGAACCTTGATGAACAATTGGTTCCAAAACATTCTTTAAGATCTCTCTAAAAGAGAAATAATGCAATTGTCCGGCATCCAACGGCTTTGCCTTCTTTTTGAGCTTACTACTATCAAATAGATCGATAAATATTAATCCGTCCTTAAGAAGAGCGTCGAAATCGCTTTCATTCCATTCGGTTTTATCAAATAAACTAGCGAAACGATTCAGTTGCTCTAAAATTTCTGAATGGATCTGTTTGTCTCTATTACACAACCCATTATAGCAGGGTGCTAAAGTAAGAAAGTCGGCGATGATATTATCTTTATTGAAATTATAAGAGTGTTGAAGATGCCTCATGGCCGATTGAAACTGAATAAAAAGCTCGGAAAATGTAGGTAAAGAGGGAAATTGTAAACCACGATTGACTTCGACAAGCAACTTTTCTTGAAGAAGGCTAATCTCTCTTTTTGTCGTTGCGTACTTGAGAATTATTTCAAGCTGCACTGGCGAATACATCTCGGGTTTTAGTTCAGTACGTAAAAAATCGCGTATCACCCCTAAAAGGGTTGTCATCACTAAAGGATCTTCATCACTATAAGAAGAAGCTAAGCTGATTCCCCCTTCTAAGGAATAGTTATTAAGCATGCGCCAACAAAATCCATGAATGGTAAAAATTTGCGCCTTATCATAAGTGAAAAGAGCATATTCTAAACGCCTTAGTGCTCGACGAGCGGTAACGTCTCCCTGTTCTAATAGAGCATGGAGATAATCGGGCGATTTCTCATCGATTGTAGAGTCTGATAAGAACCGTTTAATCGTAATAATGATCGTTTTTAGATTTTCCAAGATGCGCAATTGAAGATCGCGGGTAGCTGCACGCGTAAACGTAACGATGAGAATATGCTCTAACAGAAGGGGGGCATGCTCTGGGTGTTCCTCAATGAGAAGACGCACAACGAGATTTTCAATGGCAAATGTTTTTCCCGTCCCTGCGGAGGCCTCAAGAATAGCATGACGATGAATTGGCTGATGCCTAGAAAGAATGTTGAATGCCGACTTCATCACAGACCACCTATGAAACACAGGCACAAAGACGAGTACGAGGATGTTGTGCATGAACACAGAAACGCAAAGACGCAAAGGCGCAAAGGCGCAAAGACGTTATACATTAACACAGAAACGCAAAGGAAAGAAAAATTGTTTATCAGAAAGAAACAAATTTCCTTTGCGCCTTTGCGTCTTTGCGCCTTTGCGTTTCTGTATTTATGCATAGTGTCTTTCAGCCTTTACGTTTCTGTATAATGTCTTTGCTTTTAAATCCCTGTTCATGCACAACATCTATAAAACTCCCAAACCTATTTTTGTTTTAATTTATCAGCTTTCGGGTACCAAGCCTGTTTCATGTCGACGAATAACTCCTGAGCTATTCCCTGCCAATTATCGACGATAGAACTCAAATCTAATCCAAGAGAATTCCGCGCCAACCACTTAAGGTATTCATCGTACACGGGTTTAAATTCATTTTCCTCACGCACTTCTTGAAGCAATTTTTCAAGTTCTTCCGGCGCTCCATCTAAAATAGGATCTATCCATTCAGGCATCAAAGGGGAAAAGAGATCTCGATGTTTTAAGTAATAGTCAACAAGATAGGTCAGCAATTTTTCAGGTTCACAGAAATCCATTTTTTTACATTCACCTTTCTTTCCTTTTGCAAATATAATTTGCGGGGCTATAGGAAGGTGATAAGCATTAATTAGACATCCAAAGATCAATATTTTAGGCCATGCTTTGACCACTTCTTTTAAGTTGTCTTCAGCAAGTAAAATCAATCCAGCAGCAGAAACTTCACCAAGGTGTCCGGTCAAACGAATATCGCCACAGGATGTCCCTCTGAGAATCAATGGAGGAAGCTTCCAACAAGATGTAGGGGAAGCAATCCACTCCGCCATTTGATTACGCTCATTGAATTCTATTGAAAATAAGGAACCGGTATCGACTCCACATGCATTTAAATTGTCTGTGATCTGTTCAATCTCATTATTTACCCGTTCTACTTCAATAACTTTAAAAGGACCAAAAGGAATTTTCTCACTTTTCTCCACAGCGCAGATCATTTTTTTGTTGAAAACCCCCTGTTTAACCAAAGAATATTTATCGAGATTTGAAAGCAATAAGTCTTCATGCGCTTCATGAAGACTACTTGTTTCATCAATGTAAAGATTTAGTCCTTTATTACAATAGTTTTTAAGAGGGTTTTTCACAAACGTAACGAGGTCATTAAGAGGAATGTGATGTGATCCCGATATTTTTTTTTGAGGAGTTGGAACCAAAAACGACAAAAAGCTTTTAGGTTCTTCTTTATTGACTCCATAATGAGCTAAAGCCGCCGAAAAATAACGTTGAGAATAGCTTTTAAGCGCACTTGAAGAAGAAAAATAACTCTTGTGAAAGGGAAACAACGGATGTGTATGAAGGCAATATTCAGAAGGAGATTTTTCAGGGATTGTACAGGCACTGTCGAGATAATTTAACAATTCTTTGATCAACAGTGAAGGAGGTTGTTCTCCTGATTCCCCAGGAAGCTGTGATGAATAGGTCGCAATGAAATAACGACGGGCCGAAAACAATGCTTCGATAAATAGATACCGATCTAAATCGACCTGAGAGGGATAATAATCACTTCTCTCTGATGTCAGCAACAAATTCATCGATTGAATTTTATCCGTTCTAGGAAACGTCTGATCGTTCATCCCCATCAAAATGATCACTTTTGCCGGGACGGCACGCATTGCAAGGAGCGAGGAAAAACGGACTGCCTGTATATTGGAATCTCTATAGACAATTTTTTCTGTTTGGAGTCCTTTTTTCAAATGGTAGTGAATGGAATGAAATGTGTATGTAGCCTCTTCTAGTCCATCGATCACATCTCCAAAAGATCCGAGATGGGCATCTAACAATTTCCAGGATTCTTTTCGATCACAAGGGCTAAAATACCCCTCAGCGAGACATCTAAGGTAAGCAGACCAATCGGTAAGAGATAGAAGAGAGCCATTAGCTAATGGTTTGAGGTCGATGAGTAAAGAACGAATGATAGAGAGAAATTTACCCAAAAGCTCAGTTTGGATCGATTCGACACCATCTAGTGGAGAGAATACCCCTTCAGTCTCATTCGTTGAAGCCATTGCGATCCCCTCAAGAAGAGAGCCGATCCCATGTTCCCAAGTGCCATACTTACTTTCTCCAACCATCTCACTGCGACAATGATCACGCTGCAACAGCTCATTTCTGTGAGATGAGTCATTTCCCCAACGGATACCAGCTTTTTTTACCCAAGAGATAATGATCCGTATATCTTCAGGAGAAAACTGATGACGAATTTGAAATTCTGAATATTCCATGAGACGGAATAGAGCGTTAATATCCCATCGTCCTAATGAGAGATCAAGAAGATGGAGAAATCCTTGAATCAAAGTATCATTTGTGGCCGGATAAGCATCGAGCATCCTCAAACGCACATTACTGTCCGAAGAGGCAAAAACTGCACGCAAAAAAGGAGCATAAACAGAGGGATCCGGGGCCATCACGACGATATCGGCAGGTGTAATTGGATCTGCATCATGGCGATGAGCATCGAGAATGGAGAGAATGGTATCATGCACAACTTGTGCTTCACGCATTGGTTTAGGCGCTCCATGAATTTGTAAAGTCCTATCATACGCATCAAAAGGAATTTTATCTGTGACGTCAGGAGATCTCATCAACACCATATCCCCTTGAACAGCCTCCAAAAGGGTAAGTGGGTGAGAAGTTTCTTCCCGCTCAACGTCTGGAGTTTCCGAAGCGTCTGAACACTGAGAATAGGAAGAGGTGATGAGATAATGCTCATAAAGAAGAGGATCTGAAGCTTCTATTTGGGTTGCCATCTCCCTTCCCAACCGACCAAAATTTGCAAGCAATGGATGGTGCTCACTTAAAAGTTCATCCAAAGCCGTCTGTTGTGAGTCGGGGATTTGTTGTTCCATCCAATATTTTTTTAGCCGAGCTCCTTCTTTACCTGAAAGGAGATCACTCCAAAATTGTTTGCATGGAGAAAAAAGATAATAATTTACAGGTATATGACGAGCAATTTTCTCAAAATATCTGTAGTGCAGTGGAGAGAGGTAACTTAATTCAAAAAGATGAACTTGCATCTGGCTAGGAGTCCAATCAGCCTCAATTTCAAAAGCCTCTAGCTTGCGATAAGGATAATTCCAAATTGCATAACGCAGCTCAAGAGACTTCCACAATAGCTGTTGCCAATGGATATTTGCAGTCGTAGCCGATCTCCATTGAGAAAACATCTGGTCACCATAGGATCCATAATCGATAAAGAGAGGAGCTAAAGTAGCAGCTAACGCCGTAATCCTTTTTGCAGTACGAAAAGAAATGGAATGGTTGGTCGTCATACCTAAATAATCTAAAAGTGGCTTCCACTGAACCTGAAGGGAAACGGGATAATTATGAAAATCTTTAATCACATCTGCAATTGTTGCTTCAATTGCAAGAGCAAGAGAAAGTCGATCAGGCTCTTGCCTTCGTTCGACCGAAGTCCCTGGACCAAGAAAAGCACAGAGAGTACTGATTGCCGGTTCAAGAAAGTGAATTTCAATACCGGCAGCGATCGCGAGATCTTTGTCCTTTGCCAGTTGCATGAGCAGCCAATCTTTCATCGCCGCACTGGGGACAATAATAAACCGCTTGGAGAATGGACATGAATTAGCAAACAGCTCTTTCTTAAATGCCTGGAACAAACACTCTGCGCGGTTACTAAAAAAAACTTTTAATAAATTAGAAATAGAAGACATGCGCCTAATATACAGATTGAACGACTATTTAAAAAGATCAGAATGAGTTCCAGTTCTTTCGAAAATAATCTCTTCATCTGTTTTGAAGTAGACAAGAAGCCAATCGGGTTCGATATGACATTCCCATCTCCCTCTAAAGCTCCCAACCAATTTATGATTTTTATAATTAGGATCAAGAAATTTTTCGCAGGCGAGTTTTTCGGCTACTTCCAAGAATTTTTTTAGATCTTTTCCTCTCTTTTGTTGTTGTTTTAATTCTTTTTTGAATTGATTGCGATAGGAAATTTTGAGCATTTATTTGAGATCGAGTTTGTTAACGAAATCATTGAAGTCCTGGCAGCGGACTAAACCTTTTCTTTCATCGGTTTCTTTGAACGCTTTTAAAGTTTCATCGTTCGGTTCGTTATCGCTGAGTAGATGATCTCTTAGACACCCAAGCACCAGATTTTTCAGAGATACTCCCATAAACGCCGCCATTGCTTTAAGTCGTTTATGCTCCTCAAAAGGCATATCTATAGTCATTCTTGACTGTTCATGACTGTGTTGCTGATGAGTGGTCATATCTTATCCCCTTTTTCTGTAGTTTACCACATTTGTATTTTTCTGTAAATGTGTAATCGAGCTCCATCAAAATGAATCTTGGCTATCGTCAACGGATTTGCTCGTATTCGACGAAATTCATAAAATGCTGCATTCGATCTCTCGAGACTTGAGATACTTTCAAAATAAATATCACTTACCTGCTGCACAAGTTGTGCGGGACCTTAAACGTCAAAAAGTAGATGATCAGATCGAAATCCTCAATGGATTAGATTTTCTTTCGTCCCTCTATTTATAACGGATAAAAACCCTGCTTTCTCCCCTGCGCTTCTGCGCCCTGCGGTTCAATTTCCCTTATGCACAGTAATTTGAGTGCCGAGATTGTGTAAATTAATTTAATTTTGATTGCGTCAATATTAATACAAATCATATAATTAATGTATAAGGTTATTTAATATTTGTTTGTTTTTAAAAACAATTAATTATCAGAGGTAATAGAATGAGATTTTTTCCATCTAACGTGGTTGGAGGAGCTGGAGCCCCCCGAGTCCCAGCCAATCTTAATCCACCATCACCTGTTGTCCCACAGTCCGAACAAATCGATATGATCGACCGCGTAGCAAAGAGTAGCGCAGAATCTCTTAAGAGAAGCACCGAAGTTAAAAATAAAACACTTACAGTAGTGCCATTTACAAAAGATTCTTTCGATGAGAAGGTCACCACAGATGATCTAGAGGCAAAGCAAAAAACAAGAATTGGGGACTCATTAAAAGAAAAAAAACAAATTGCTCTTAATAAGTCCGAAGATGCAGTCGTTGCTTACGTCAAATATAAATTCGACGGAGAACTCCGCATGATGAGAACTGTTATTCGTTTGAACAAGGAACAACAACGTATTGTAAAATTTGCAAAAGACAACGATGAAAGATTTACAAACTTAGCTGAGATAATCAATGATATTGTGTGCAATGATATTAAAAATATTGTACAACAGAACCTCAACCTCGACGATGGACAAGCCCATTTTACTTTCAATCGTGATGGAGATGGTGGATTCACCCATTCGACAAGAAACAGAAGTCGAGACGGAGCCTCTCCAGCCCAAAGAAAAAAAGCACAGCAAACTTCATTTCAAAAGTACTATAGCAGGAGCGAAATAGAAAAAACCGCAGACGTATTTAAAAAAGACATTGCCGGAAAAGCCAGCGTTTTCAGTGGATGTGGATTAGAGAAAGCATTCATAGACTCCTGTGAAGACAAAGCCAATAATGTCTTGCAAAAAGTCATAGGGGAAGCAAAAAAAGCGATGGAAGCAACAGATAAAGCCATAGGCGAGTGCGAAGCCATTTTAAACAAACCCCATATTAAAAAAGAAGCAGGCACATCCTTTTTAATGGATCGATTAAAAGAGATTAAAAAGGAAGAACCCACAAAACTCGATAATTACACATTTGAAGAAAATGAAAAGAAATTAGGCAGATTAAAAACGCTAAAAACTGACATAGAAAAACATGAAATCGAATGCATAAAAAAAGCAATCGATTCTGAGAAGGACGAAGTCGTCGAATCAATAAAAAAACTTAATGGATATATAGCAGGTAATGATCTTAAACTAGAAGCAACAAAACAAGAAGAATTAGATAAATGGAAAGCAAATTTAGACACTGTTTCTAAGGATGTCCAAACTCTAGCTACATACGATGACTCAACAACATTAGCAGATCTTCGATCAAATCTAACAAAAATAAATAAGCACAAAGAAGAAACCGTCAACGAAGGTTTGGATAATTTAACTTGGGGTAACCGCAGAAAACTTAAAGCTGCTGTCAAAAAAATAGTCTCTGAAAAAGCCTCCATCAGAGAAGAAAAAAGTAAGACCTTAGCCCTTATTAAAAAATCTATTGATCTAATAAATAAATTTAAAACGGATTACCGTAGTGGGGTTTGTCCGGGAGTGGACGATGCTGCTTTAGATCAAAAACTGAATCTGGATAAATTCTCAAAATACCTTGACGATTGTAAAAAGGAATTAGAAAAAACAACGGATTTAGCTGAAGTAAAAAGAATGAATGAAGCAATACAATCGGTTACGGAAGCAATCATAGGACAAATAAACCAGGTTATTTCAAAAGACTATCAAGACCTCGAAAACAAAAAAGAGCGTATTTTCACTAGATACAGAGACGAAATACGAGACAGATCTACAATTATTGGTCCAGTGTCTCAAATAGAACGTCAGGCTTTTACAATTAGAGACAGGTTAGTACAGACCTCGTTTGATGGCGTAACAGAAGCAAAAAACTTTTTTACATCTACGCCTACGGTAAGATTCAAAGAAAAAATCAAGGGGCTTAGACGACTTGCTGAATCAATAGCAGCATTTGATAAAGTAAAAACAATTGATGAAATCAAAGAAGAGTTAAAAGCTAACGAAGCTGCAGCTAGAGCACCAGCGGCGGCAGCTCCAGCGGCAGCTCCTGCAGCACTAGCGCCAGCTCCAGCAGCAGCGGTGGTTCCGGGAGCACCGCCAGCGCCAGCAGCTCCGGGGGGAGCGCCAGCAGCAGCAGTTCCGGGAGCACCACCAGCCCCACTAGCACTAGCTCCGGGAGCACCTCCAGCTCCAGCGCCAGCTCCTGCAGCACTAGCACCAGTAGTAGCACCAGTAGTAGCGCCGGTAGGACAACAACCACCTCAAGGATTGTTTGGTTGGGTTGCCTCTTGGTTTTCGCGAAAGTCATAACTTAGAGCGCTGTTTTCTAGTTCGTCATCACCTTTCCATGATGTTCATAGCCTTTTATGGACATCATGGACCGGGTGGACATTATGGACAAGCAAGCAAAATAACTCCTTCAACCTTTACAATCCCCTCATAGCTCCGATCAAGAAAGCTTTCAAAAAGTTCGAGGCCAATAGGTTTCGTTTTTTCTAGGTTTTGACTACAAATTTTTGATCTTTTGAAAAATAGGCCGTTCGGTATATTTTTAACGCGAGTTTTGGATAACCAGCACTGAGGTCAGGCTTGGTATTCTTGTTGAATGATATTTCACCTAATCGATATGATTTCGGCCATTCGCTACTAACAGGAGTTGCCATTCGCAGATCGTTATGAACTTTTAATTCCAGGACTACGTCTTTGGGTCCATTTAGGATGCAGCGTTGAAGAGAAAATAAACCTGCAGCCTGTCGACATTGATATCAGAATACATTTTCCACAAGAACCAATCGGCTGTCATTCAGATCAGCTGTTAAGGGGATTGCACGATGTTTAGGAAAATTATTGGCATTGCAGCTTGCGATCCTACAGGGGTGATGGGAAAAAATGGAGTATTACCGTGGCATTATCCTGAAGACTTAAAACACTTTTCAGATACTATTTTCGGTACTCCCTTGCGTGTCACGATGAGAAACAACCTCGATGGACTCGCAGCAGCCACCGTTTTTTGCATGGGAGAGGGAAATGAACAAACTCCTTTTGCCATAGTGACAAAAGCCCCTAAAATTGAGTTTCAGCAAGAACCTCCAACAGAAGCAGAAGTTCAAGAGCTTTCCATTCCCATGAATGAAGACCTCTATGGCCCCCTGTTAAAAAATGCTCGTTGGGTATTCCAAAAAGGATAAGCTCTCTTGATAGATCCAGCGGGCTATCGAATCGAGGACAATTGCTGCAGCAGCGGGATGGCTTGTTGGATCGACTCCTGGTCCTACAAGATCAAATAAAAAGACCTTGGGTAAGCTTCCTTTAATGACTGCAAATTGATACCCACAAAAGGGCTGATCAGAGACAAATAATGCCGTACATGGTGTTGGTGCAACTTTCAACCACGCAACAATGGTATCTTCTGTGTTTGGACGTTTTAGAGTAGAACCTTCCCCTTTCATGGGGACTGCGATGAAAACCACTGGGACAGCTCGCATTTCCTCTGGGAGGCTTGTTTCTGTCCAAAGGATATGAGCAGCTTCAGACTCATTTTTACACCGATCTGTTAAGCTATCGACCTGTTTATCGAGGGGCCTATCGCCGGTGAGCCATACAATTTCACTGAAGCGGACACCATCGTTCCAGAGTTCCTTAAGGTAGTCGAGACGCATCTGCATCCGAGAAGTTGTCGCTCCCAAGATTAAAGCTTTATCGTATGTCTTGTAACAAGGTTTCCACGCGGCAAACATCCCTTGTTCTGCAGCCCACTTCAGGACGAAAAGTTTTTGATCTGGGGGAAGCTCAGCAACTTCCCATCTCTCTTGATTGGGTTTACGGAGCCAACGTTGCTGAGTTGCACTAACAATATCCACATCTTTTGGAAGATTTAAAGCAGAGGCAAGTTGCGCAAGCGCAGTTGGATCGATTTTACGATCTTGGATTGGCGATGCTAACACCAAGTTAGAAAGGCAAACAGCAAGTAATAGAAACCATTTTTTCATGACAAGTTATCCAGGTAAAGGTAATCTAGAAGCAAATTTAACAATCTCTCATATGCTATAATCGTATAATTCGCAATAAAATTCAATATTAACAAAAGAACAAAGGAGGGTTTAAACGCAGAGGCGCAAAGACGCAGAGATAGAAAAAGAGATTTATTAGCTCAGGAATAAACGAAAACAGGATATGGAGGATCAGGGAGGATATGTAGGATCGTTATTGTTAGACTCAATCAAATAAGTGACTACTTCGCAAGCTCAGTAATCAATTCACTCTTCTCAATTAAGCCTCGAGGCTTAATTGAGAATGGTTTTTTTAAGATCCGAGCTTGCGAGGAGCTTAAAAACTCAATGTCCCATTTTACCTATGATTGAGTCTAGCAATAACGATCCTACATATCCTCCCTGATCCTCCATATCCTGTTCTCGTTTATTCCTGAGCTAAGAAATCTCTTTTTCTATCTCTGCGTTTTTGCGTCTTTGCGTTTAATTCCCTCCCATGCCTATACCGAAACGGATTCAATGCCCCGCAAAATAGCACGTACAGGGCTCGCGTCAAAACCTTTAAGTTTAAGAGGGAGGGCAATAAGTTCGTACATTCCCTCGGGAACGTTATCTAAATTAAGATTTTCCAAAAGAGCAATGTCATACTTATCGAAGATGTTACAATATCTCCTAAAGCTATATCACAGGCAATAGTCCGCTGAAGAGGTTGACTGCCTGGCCAAAGAGGAAAAGTTATAGTCACTAAAGGAGTGATATCCCAAATATCATTTTTATTCATATGCCTAGGAAAGATCTCTCATAAGAAAATTCTTGCAGTAGTAAAAAAGAATCTGAGTGGAGAGATTCGAACTCTCGACCCCTTGCACCCCATGCAAGTGCGCTAGCCAAGCTGCGCTACACCCAGATTAAAGAGAGGCTATGCCTTCAAATTCGAATTCGGCTTTCTTAAATTCTTTGACTGCAGAACGGGCTGATTGCTCGATAATTTTTTCGAGGTTATCTTCAGAAATATCTATCTCAACAGAAGAAATATCAACAGAAATCGATGCGCTAAAACTAACCCCGGCCCTAATCCCTTTGGCTTTAAAATTAGCAAAAATGCCGTCTTTTTTCTTCGTAATATTAATAAAGCGTATCAAATTATTTTCAGCAATATTCTTCATTCCCGATGTCCTCGTTTTATAAAGTCGAAATCATAGCGACTCAAGCAAATTCTCGTCAACGATAGAATTTTCTTTTCTCTATCTCAATAAATCCTGTAGGATGACTGTATGAAAAAGAAACTAGATGGACTAATCGGTTGGCACGAAGTGCTTAAAAAAGAATTCGACAAGCCTTATTTCAGCGAGCTCACTACTTTTCTTGCAAAGGCTCGCGAAGGCTCTTCCCCTGTCTACCCTCCTGAAGACTTAGTCTTCAATGCACTATCCAAAACGCCATTCGATGCTGTCAAAGTCGTTATCTTGGGTCAAGATCCCTACCACGGCGATGGGCAGGCTCATGGGCTTTGCTTCAGCGTCCCGGAAGGAACTGAATTGCCCCCTTCACTTAAAAACATTTTCAAAGAACTTCAGGCTGACACAGGACTCCTCCCCCCACGCCACGGATCTCTTATCCCTTGGGCTGAGCAGGGAGTCTTACTCCTAAACACAATACTGACAGTACAAAAAGGGGAGCCCATGTCCCACGCTGGGAAGGGATGGGAACTGTTTACCGATGCTATTTTAAAGGCTTTGATAGACAGAAAGGAACCCGTCATCTTTGTCCTATGGGGTAACGCTGCACAAAATAAATGGAAAAAACTATCGACGACGATCGATTCTTCTCGACATACTATTTTATCGAGTTCTCACCCTTCGCCGCTAGGAGCTCATCGGGGTTTCTTCGGATCTCGCCATTTTTCACGCATTAATCAAATACTTGTAAACCAAGGACTTTCCCCAATCGAATGGGGGCATTCCTAAAATAGAGGTTAAGGCCATGGTAGAAATAAAAAACAAACCCCTTCCAAAAAGGGGACGTCAGAAGCAGGGATTTCACGAAGCTGCTTGTTCCATTCCCGAAAGTTTGGAGGTAACCACCTCTCCTCAGTATGCAATGGACAAGGCGACCAACACATTCGAATCGATGAAGCGACTTAAAGATCAACTAAGCGAATGTTATAAAAACGTACAAAATCAAGAGTAGTTCTTTATTTAAAATTGCTCATTGAATTATAATTAAAACATGGGGGGTTGCTGTCGGCGTATTGCTCATTTGCACTGCGCTTGCCACGATGGCGCGATCGTCATGATAATTGAATCTGAATTAGATAGGTTGATTCATCAATTAATTAAAGATGAGATTGCCGAAATAAAACTCGGCGATTCGAACATCATTGTTCATGTTTTCGAAAGAGCAACTAAAATCTCTCTCACATCAGCTGTTTACGTAGGAGAGAATTTTATCCCAATGAGCGTTAGAAAATCTCTCTCTACTCAACCGGACTTCGCCAAAGGGGCTTTGAGCAACCGCCTTTCCCTCGATGAAAAAAACTACCGCATCCAACTCCACTACACGGGAAATCTTAGCAATTTGAATAAGCGGATGTTTGTCGATTTGCTTGAAGAATTTAGCTGGTTAGCTGAACAATGGCGCCTTTTCCTCGATGAACATGACAAGCAAGATCTCGTCTATGCTTTCTCCCCGCACGACAGGGGTTAGCAATTTCTTTCGGTGCATTTTGCAAACAGAATCAATCCTTCGTAAAGGAGCATGAGGGGGATTGCAAGCATCAGTTGTGTCAAGACATCTGGGGGGGTGAGCAACGCTCCTAAAATGAAAGCCCCTACAATGGCAAAGCGTCGTCCTGCTACTAATGCCCTGGCCGACACCAGACCTAGATGCACACTAAAAATGCCCACTGCCCCCAATTCAAAAGCGAATCCATTAGCGAGCAGAAGAAACAGCGTGTAATCGAGGTAACGTTCAAGCGACCACAAGTTTGTTCCGATTGTCTGGTTAAAAACCACAAGGTATTGATTCGCAATGGGAACAGTAACAAAAAAGGCAAAACAGATCCCACCGAGAATAAAGGCGGATGATGTCAATAAAAACGGATAAACCAGTGCCTTCTCTTCCCCCTTTAAAGCAGGGATAATAAACTGCAAAAAAACAAATAACCAAAAAGGGGAGGTGCCGACAAAACCGATCCAGAAACTCACTTTCAATGCAGTTAAAACCCCTTCAAGAGGACTCAACACAACGAGTGGTAAACTTTCAAAAACAGGTTTTGAGAAAAGAAGTTGTCCTTTTGGAGCTATTCGATAGGTATTATCAGTAATCTCTTCTACTGATGGCAACGGGGGGTTGGGTTTTAACGCCTCTTCAGGTAGACTAAAAAGCATTGGAGTATCAGAAGAATTGACGATACGCACCGTTTCGAGACGGTCCCGATGAAGCCCTTTGGGCACCGCTTCCGCATCAATAGACTCCAATGGAGCAGTCAAAAAGGCTATTATTGGTTGATAACAGGCAAAGCTTAAAATCACACCGACAACGATGATGCTCAAAGCTTTTAGAAAATAATAACGCAGGTCTTCAACATGTCCCCAAAAAGGAGAGTATAGATCATCATCGTCCACGTAGCCTCCCCATGACAACCATTTGTAGCACTCAATTGTGCTTAAACGCAAAGACACAATTAAATTTAAACGCAAAGACGCAAAGGCGCAAAGAGAGGCACCCTTCGGCTACCTCAATAACAGATACCCAAAGGTTGCCCTCTCTTTGCGCCTTTGCGTTTAATTTTTTTTCTCTGGTTCCACATCGATGATGACAGTCTTATCTTCTTTTGTCTTCGCTGTGTTTTTATGAACCACATCCTCTTCATCTAAACCATGACATGCTTTTTTAAATTCACGGATGCCAAGACCGATGCTACGTGCTAATTCGGGAAGTTTTTTACCTCCAAAAAGAATAAGAACCACACAAAGGATCACGAGTAATTCAGATGTACCGATCATAAAATCGCCCCTTATTTCACTAGGGACTGAATGCCCTCTAGAAGGGTATTTATAGCATCTTTTTGATTTTTCGAGAAAGGAGATCTCTTTCCTTTCATTTCTTGGTAGGTTTTCTTCAACAATTTAATGATCGCTTCACCGATATTTTGACGTCTGCCATCTTGCTCGTCAAGGGGAAAAGAGAGGCGAATTTTATTTAACAACTCCAACTTCGTTTCGCCATTATATTCTTCAACGAAGGAGCGTTTTTTTGCTATGTCTCCCTCACGGCTTGCAAGGGTATAGATTGCCTGACGAGGCATCGACTCGATCTGAAAACGCAATGTCTTTGGCATCATCTCGCAAAATTCATAGTACTGCATGAGGTTATAAGGAGTTTGTCTGTTGCCATAGGCTGCAAGGAGCCAAGCTGTAAAAGCCCCATCGCGATAGCGTGTGAGGATAGTATGTGCTTTCTTGATCCGTTCACCGTGTAAAAGAGCTGCTTGATTACCGATTGCTTTTACTTCTGAAGTAATTGAAAGCAAGGCTTTTAAATCGCCTGTGATGTCGACGTTGTCAACAATATAGTCCTTTAAAATCGATTCAATCTTTGTCTTTTCTCCTTCAGAGAGATCGGAAAGACTAAAAACACCGGAAAAACTCGTCAACTGACCATTTGCCGACTGATGTGCCATCGCTGTCATTTTGGAAGAGGAGTGCTCTGTTTTTTTCAAGCGCTCCGTCAGCAGTGCGTTGACTTTTCCCATAATCTTACACCTTTACAGTCGTTTTAAAATTTCTTTAGTCACAGCTAGAAAATCCTCACCAGCTCGGCTGCTAGGGGCTGTTTCGAAAAGAGGCTTACCAAAAATCGAAGCTTCAGAAACAGTGATATCGCGTCGCACTTTAGTCTTAAAGATTTTTTTTGGGAAAGCTCTTTCTATCACTTCTAAAAACGACTGATTGCTCTTGCCTCTGGCATTCCAAAAAGAGAGGAGGACACCCAAAATATTCAATGGGTGACGCTGGTTGATGCTCTCGATAAACTGAGACAAACGATCTAACCCCTTCACACTGTAAAATTCGGGCGTTGCGCAGATGAGTGTATGCTGTGCGGCAATCAAAGCCGACTCTGTTAACCAACAGAGGGAAGGAGGAGTATCGATAATAATAAAATCATAATCGAGATCCTTAATGATCTCGTGTAGTCGTTCATGAGAATAACGATCGGAGGCAAGCGCGCCAGTCACTTCGACCCTTTCGAGCCAAGTGTCTGCCGGGACCAAATCCAACTTGGGGACGCCCGTTTTTTTGACGACTTCGTGGAACGTCTTTTTTTCCTGTAATACAGCCGCCATGCTATCGTTTTCATCCGGATCAAAGCCAAGCCCTGTCGTCAAATTTGCCTGCGCATCAAAATCAATGAGAAGGACTCTTTTTTTATGAAATAGGGCAAGAGCAGCCCCCACATGAAGAGCCGTTGAGGTTTTAGCCGTTCCCCCTTTGAAACTACAGACAGCAATTGTATGCATAAAGCAACCCTTAATTATTTGATACTGAAGGATATAAAGAAACTAAACTCCGCTCGTCTCTCTCTTTTGTAATGTTCTTTAGGAACTCATCAAGCAGAATTTCTCCATGGACCACGTTATCGCGTGTTCTTAAATTCAGCGTGCGATTTTCTAGTTCCTTATCTCCAATTGTAAGCATGTAATTAATTTGAGTCAGCTGTGCATTGCGCACTTTTTTGCTTACTGATTCCCCACTATGATCGACATCGCAATGAAAACCCGCAGCTTTAATCATTTTTGCTATCTCTTCAGCATAAGGGATATGGCGATCGGCTACAGTGAGAATGCGAACCTGGTGCGGACTTAACCACAGGGGAAAACGCCCCGCAAAATGTTCGATAAGGATACCGAAAAAGCGTTCTACGGAACCATAGATTGCTCGATGGAGCATGATAGGACGTCTTCTTTCTCCTTCGTGATCTGTGTATTCGAGGTCGAACTTCTCTGGAAGAGCCATATCGAGCTGAATAGTTCCACACTGCCACGTGCGGCCAAGAGCGTCGCGAATGTGACAATCGATTTTCGGCCCGTAGAAAGCTCCATCGCCCTCATTGATACGGTAAATATATCCACAACTATCTAATGCATCCTTTAATCCTGCAGTCGCAGTTTTCCAATCCTCATCAGAACCAATTGTATTTTTCTCTGGTCTCGTTGAGAGTTCTAAGTGGTAGGTAAGGCCGAATGTGGAATAAATTTCATGAACAAATTTCAAAATACCAATGATTTCGTTTTTAATATCAGACGGTTTCATGAATATGTGGGCATCATCTTGATGAAAACTACGCACCCTAAACAGTCCCGATAATGATCCAGAAGGCTCGTAGCGGTGGACATTTCCAATTTCAGCTACACGCAGAGGAAGCTCTCGATAACTATGCAAGTTTGAAAGATAGTAAAGCATCCCCCCAGGACAGTTCATCGGCTTAATCGCGAAATCGCGTTCTTCGATCTGTGACGTGAACATATTCTGTCGGTAGTTGCTCCAATGGCCCGAGCGCTCCCATAGCTCCTTGGACATCAACACAGGTGTTTTTATTTCAACATATTCATACTTGTCGAGGCATTCCCGCATGTATTTGAGGAGCTGGTTCCAAACGATGGTTCCCGCTGGATGGATGAAAGGCATGCCTGGAGCTTCTTCTTTCAATGAAAAGAGGCCTAACTTAGGTCCTAAGACCTTATGATCCCGTTTTTTGGCTTCTTCGAGCAAAAAGAGATAATCTTTAAGAAGCTTGCGATCTGGGAAAGTGATGCCGTAGATCCTTGTTAACATCTCATTTTTTGCATCGCCGCGCCAGTAGGCTCCAGCAGTTTTCATCACTTTCAACGCTTTGATTTTTCCCAGGTTAAAGAGGTGTGGTCCGCGGCATAAATCGAAAAATTCACCCTGGTGATATCCTGTAAGTTCACTTGTCGTATCAAAACCGTTGATGAGCTCGCATTTGTATTTGTTGTTGGCAAAGACCTTAAGAGCCGCTGTTTTGTCTACAAAAACCTCTCGTTTCGATTGGTAATTTTCTGCGATGATTTTCTGCATCTCTTTCTCAATGCGTTCGAAATCTTCGTCGGAGATCGTGAGGTTGGCGAAGTCGTAGTAAAAGCCGTTTTCAATTGGAGGACCGATCGTCGGTTTGGCGTCGGGCCAGATGCGCAATATTGCCTGCGCCAGGACGTGTGCGGAGGTATGCCAGAAGATCTCTTTCCCTTGAGGGTCTTCAAAATCCCATAGGATAACCTGATCGCCCGGTTGCAACTGTGTGCTTAGGTCGCATGTTTTCCCATTGATATTGGCACCAAGCGCTTGATGAGGACCATTGAGATGCAGTTTATCAGCCAGGTCTTTAGCCGAGCTCCCTTCGGGCATCTCGATTGTGCTATTGTCTTTCAATTTAATCAGCATAAGTAACTTCTCTTGATATAGTCTAATCCGTAGAGAAGATTATACATTTACCCAATTATTTGCAATGAGCATTAGACTTCTTTCAAGTGACTAATCATTAAAGCAATTTGTTGAATTCTAACTATCTAACGCGAGTTTTGGATAAGCAACGGCATTGGGGTCTGGCTTGGTATTCTGATATTCTGGGGGGCATAGGGGTCAGGCTTGGTATTCTGGTATTTTGGTGTCCATCGTTATAGACTAGGCAAGGAACACCAAAATATCAGAATATCAAGCCAGACCCCATGCTTCCCCCAGAATACCAGAATACCAAGCCTGACCTCAGTGCCGGTTATCCAAAACTCGCGTTATCTACTGCAGGGTATGACTAAGGTTGTTGTTCTCA
>JABDDS010000028.1 GCA_013287465.1 Chlamydiota bacterium
TTAAACAAACGATTTTTTTTTATTTTAACCTGAAAATACTTTGACTATAATCACAAGCAACGTTAAAACGGTTCCTTAGAGACAGGTACTCTCTGTTATTGAGAGTAGACAAAAAAAACAATTTACAAAACCACCAAAGGAGTATCAAATGGCTAAAGAAGCAAAGAAAAATTCAGCGTTCATGAAACCTGTACACATCAGTGCCGCATTGGCTGAGATTGTTGGAGCAGGTCCAATGCCTCGTACTGAAGTCACAAAAAAATTGTGGGATTACATTAAAAAACACAAACTTCAATCGGATAAAGACAAACGCAACATTGTTCCTGATGCGAAGCTTGGAAAAGTGCTCGGTTCTAATCAAGTCATTAACATGTTTAGCTTGACCAGTGCGATTGCTAAACATTTGAAATAATTTTTAACACTCATCTCATTGACAAAAAAGAATAGACTGATTTATCACATTTTGAACGCGCGCAAAACGCGCGTTCAAAGTTACAACAATTGTACAGACTGATGAATATGAAGAATTTTGCCTCTAGCTTTTCCTTGTTTGTTCTTTTTCTTAGCCTTTATACAGACGGCATTGCGAGTCCTCCTTCCATAATTAAAGAAATTCAAAATCAAAACCTTACAATGCTAAGCCCGTCACGGCTGCACTGGTTGTGGTTGTGTATGGAAGACGTTGAACAAAACAATATTTCGGGAGATTTTATTGAGACTGGCGTTTGGAAAGGAGGCGCGACTATCCTCATGAGGGCCTTTCTGAAAACTAAAGAAGATAAAAATCGAAATGTGTGGGTAGCAGATTCTTTTCAAGGCTTTCCAGATACAGCGCGCGCAAATGAATTAAATTGCAATAACACAGTCTATCCTTATATAATAGTGTCTTCAGATGAAGTGAAAAATAATTTTAGAAAATTTAATTTATTGGATAATCAAGTTTGCTTCCTAGAAGGTTTTTTTAAGGATACACTCCCTAATGCTCCAATATCAGAATTAGCAATTTTGCGTTTGGATGGCGATCTATATGAATCTACGATGGATGCACTTACCAACCTGTACCCAAAATTATCCATTGGAGGTTATGTAATTATCGATGACTATGGATATTGGCCTGGTTGTCGAGATGCTGTGGAAGACTTTAGACAAGCAAATGATATTACTAATGAAATAATTTGGGAAGACGACACAGGGGTTCATTGGAAAAAAACAAACTAAAATTTGTTATTTCTTTTATTTTATTTGTGTTTTTGCTATGCTTTGGCAATAAGCTATTTTTTTTATTCCAATGCAAAAACACAAGAATTTAGATACTCGTCAGCCGGTTCGGCGCCGTTACACCTTTTGGGATTTTCTGTGTGTAATATCGATTGTGGGAGTTTGGCCAAGATTCATAGAACCCTCCATCATCTCTGTTTCGCATAAAAAAGCTCAAGTTTCTAAATTACCTGTAGACAAGTTAAAGATTTTACAAATTAGCGATCTACACTTAACGGCGAATACATCGAAATCTTTTTTAAGAAAAATCATCAATAAAGCTAAGTTTCTTCAACCAGACATCATTGTTTTTACTGGCGATTTTTCATGCTATGGCAACATTCAAGAGCCTAATTTATTGCGTCAATTTCTTCAGCAATTTAATGCACCATACGGCTGTTATGCTGTTTTGGGCAATCACGATTACGAATCGTATCTTTCAATTAATGCAAATGGAGACTACGATCTCACTCCCGCCCCCAAATCGATGTTAAAGCAAGCTTTCTTAAGATTTTTTAAAACGTCCCCTACTTTAACAGGTTTGACGACACAATCAGCAAAAAATTTATCCCCAAATAAAGAATTAGTCGAATTACTTGCCGATACCCCTTTCCAACTTTTACATAATCGCACCGTATCGATTAATATCAACGGCGGGATCCTAAACTTAACCGGATTAGGAGAACATATGGCTGCAGATGTTCTCCCTCAAAAAGCTTTCGGAACAATCCCTGATTCAAAAGAACATAGCAGAATTATTTTACTTCACAATCCGGATGGACTTCCTCTTCTAAAAAATTATCCGGGGGAAATTGTTTTATGTGGACACACCCATGGGGGGCAGATTAATTTGCCCTGGTTATGGAAAAAATTTACCCTCCTTGAAAACAGAAACTTTAAAAAGGGCATTTTAAAAATCGATGGTAAATGGGTTTACATCAACCGGGGAATCGGTGGTGCTCTCCCTTTTCGCTGGTTTTCAACTCCTGAAATCCTTTTGTTGACACTGGAACAGCATGGCTCATAATTACAAGATTATCATTTCCTATGATGGAACAGCTTATGGGGGTTGGCAAAAGCAATCTAATGCCCCCTCTATTCAAGAGATACTGCAAAAACAACTTTCTCTTTTAACACGCGAGCAAGTTGTTCTCAAAGGATCTGGAAGAACTGATGCGGGCGTTCATGCTGTGGGACAAGTAGCCCACTTCCACTCCAGCTTCCCAATTGATATTTATCGTTTTCTACATTCTCTCAACGCTATTCTTCCAATAGACATTCGCGTGCACACAATGTATGAAGTGCCCATGGCTTTTCATGCTCAATATAGCGCTATAGGGAAAGTTTACCACTATCATTTACATACAGCACCAGTTCTCGATCCTTTTAAACACCTTTATAGCTTACATGTATATAATAAGTTAGATACAGAGCTACTAAAAGAGTGTGCTAGTTTATTTATCGGCACACATGATTTTACCTCTTTTGCTAACCAACCCCAACTAGGATCTGCAGGTCGCAATCCTGTTCGCACATTAAAACGTTTGGATGTTGTTGAAGAATTGAATGGAATCCGTTTTGAATTTGAAGCTGATGGATTCTTATATAAAATGGTGCGCAACATTACAGGAACACTGTTAAAGGTTGCAGCGGGACAAATCTCATTAGGAGATATCCCTAAAATTTTTGAAGCTAGAGATAGAGCTCGGGCGGGCAAGGCAGCCCCGCCACACGGATTATTTCTTATACGTGTAGATTATCCGGAACATCTTCAAACGTTCGAAAATGACGTGCACCACGGGCTATGAGAGCTGGAATTTCCGGATAATCAGAGGTACAAATCAATATAGGCATTGCAGGTGTACCCATGAGAGCAGTCAAACCTCTTGGGGTATCTTCAAAACCAATGATTTTATCTCCTGGTCTACCATAAATTTCAATAGCTTTAAGATAAGATTCTGGATCAGGTTTTGGGTGGGTATAACGCTCTCTTGTCATCCAATTGGGAATTGTATTTAAAATAGCGTTTTTTTTCCTTACAATATCGACAAGTTCTTTCGGTGAATTGGTGACTACGCAACATCGTACATTTGCTTTTGTCAGAGCCTGCAATAGTTTTTCTACCCCAGACATTAGCTGAATTGGTCGTTCATTTAATATGTTAAAAATTGCATTTTTCTTTTCTGCGTATAAAATTTCCCAACGGGGTTCTTGTTCGTTCAGGATGGGAAACTGACGATAGAGCTCACGGCGCAGTCCATCTGCACTATAGTGAGCTAACTGGCAATAATAATCAAAACTCCAATCGAAGTTTATGCCCCTTGCAGCACACATCCGTTGATAGGCTAAATAATGAAGCTCTTCTGTATTGACCAACAATCCGTCAAAGTCAAATAAAACCAATTGAAATTGATGTATCCATTGCATGATAAGGCCCTCTAACAATTAAAAGGACAAACGACGCTAAGGACACCAAGGACCCTAACGACACTAAGGACTTATGGACAAAAAGAAATTAAGTCCTTGGTGTCGTTAGGGTCCTTGATGTCCTTAGCGTCGTTTGTCCTTTCCACAAATTTAATCCAAACATTTAAGATAACAGTTTATCTGATTTTGTTGTAGAATTATCCCATAAAACCCAAGTGACTAACCATTAAATCAATTTGTTGAATTCTAACCATCTACTGCAGGGTATGACAAAATTGTTCTTCTCAAATGATAACGAGTACAGGATATGTAGGATCAGGGAGGATATGAAGGATCGTTGACGCTGGTTTCAAGGATCGATGGAAACGACTACAGAATAGATAATTGTTTTGTATGTTCAACAATTATTACGTCTCGTTTCTGCCTTCCCTGTAGCCAGCGTCAACGATCCTTCATATCCTCCCTGATCCTACATATCCTGTACTCGTTATCATTTGAGAACAATAAGCTTAATCGTAGCCTATAGTGAATCACTAAAATTCAACAAATTAATTTAATGGTTAGTCACCTGTCAGAAAACCTCATAAGGCTGATTTAGATGAAGATAGTAAAGTTTAATCTATTGATTTTTGTTATTTTCTGCGTTGGGTGTTCCTCTTCAGACACATTAGATGAAGCCCCTCATTCACAACGCTACCAAAAAGCAGAATACATCTACCGAACACATGACAGCTCGCTATTTTCCGTTACATCACCAAAACAAACTCCCTCTCCATCTTATCCCTGGAAGAACACGAATAGCTGTCAGTCTAAAATCACTAAAGAGTACTTTCGTTGTAAGGGGACTAGTCTAAATCCTTGTCATGTCATAACTCAAAAAAATGAAATTCAACGTTACTATGACTGTGGAGGAATTGAGAAGCATAGTCTTCCCCTAAGAAATGGGAAGGAATTCATTTATCCAATTCTGATTGATCTCATCAATTATGTTCAAGAACGGACGGGCAAACGAGCTGTCATTACCTCTGGACATCGCTGTCCCGAACATAACACTTATGTGGACCCTTCTCCAAGTAACCAATATTCAAAACACATGATTGGAGCCGAAGTCTCTTTCTATATGCAAGGGATGGAAAACGATCCTAATACCGTTGTAGAACACATTAAGACATTTTATAAAATCACCCCACAGTACACTGGTCAAAAAGAATATCAAGAATTCCAGCGGTATAGCAAAGAGACAAACACGGCAATTCAACCTTGGCTAAACAAAGAGATTTTTATCAAAGTTTTCTCAGCTCAAGAAGGGAGAAATTTCGATAATAGACACCCCTATCCTTATATTAGCATCCAGGTGCGTTACGATAAAGATCTCAAAGAAAACGTCTCCTACTCATGGGAGAAAGCAAATCGAAATTATCTGCGTAGATAATAGACCTCTTTCGGAATTAAGGGTTCGTCGATTTTGGAGATTATTTTGGCCGCTTTTCGATTCAAATCATAGGGGTCATATACGATTGATATTACCTCTATAATTTGAAGTCGAAAAGCGGCTCAAAAGAACCCCAAAATCGACAGAACCTTAATTTCGAAAGAGGTCTAAGATTTCTATTGTAAATTAGAACGCACTTGAGATATACTGCACTCATCACATCGTGCCGATGTGGCGAAATGGTAGACGCGGTAGACTCAAAATCTACTCTTGGCAACAAGGTGCTGGTTCGAGTCCGGTCATCGGCAAGTCCATCTGGTAGCGCTCTTTTGAAAGGGCGTTACCAATCAGTTAGGGGGATGACATGCTTGACTTCATAAAGAAAACAAGAAATTTTTTCAACAAAAACTCTATAAGTGAACTTTGTTTAGAAGTTTTTCCCCGCAAAATTACGGCTGAGTTAGCACTTTTTAAATGCATTGAACCTGTGAAGATTAATCGTGTCGAATAATAAAATTCCCAAAGAACTACAACCTTGGATTGAAGCCAAAAAAAAACACCGACTTTCTCAAATGCATATTCAAATGGCTAGAGAATTAGGAATGAATCCTAAAAAACTCGGTAAACTTGATAATCACAAGCAAGAACGATGGAAAGCTCCGTTACCTCAATTTATTGAACATCTATATTCGAAACGTTTTGGTAAAGAATCCCCTGATGTTGTGTTGTCTTTTGAACAACTTAACAAATTGAAAATTCAAAAAAAGGAGATGGCCAAGAAGCGAAAAGCTCTAGAAAAAGCCATGCTCCCTCGTCTCCATGAGGATAGGTGATTGATGGTAGAACTCACCAAAAAAACCAAAAAACAACTAAGAGAGCTGATGATCAAAGCATATGCTAAAGAATTGGATGAACTGCTTGTAGCATTATCTAAGCAATTTGATGCCTGGAAAAATCATCAAATAGACTGCTGGGAACTCGAAGAACTCATCCACAAATTCCATACTGGTCATGCAAGAAAATTATTTAATTACTATAATTCTAAAGTCGATCCTATCCTAATCATTTCAAGTGTCTTAACCAAAAATCTCATCCAAAAAGAGGAAATCCCTGACGAGGCTCTCCCATATGTGGAGGGATGCATCCATCTTTTCAAAGAAAATAATAATGATGAATTAGAATGAAGTCATTAAACCAACCCTAGAAAACGTAAGACACGTTAATAATTCAAAAAAAATAACTATGAAAAAATTATCGTTTCTATCTCTATTGTTTATGGCAAAGTTATCTGCAGCCGTCTATTTAGAACCAACCCCTCAATTTAAGCCTTACGCAGAAATCGCTACGGTTTATATTGAATACGACGATCAAATCTTACTTCTTCATCGTCAAAATAACAAATCACACGGAAATCAATGGGGCATCCCTGGAGGTAGAGTTGAAAACAATGAAACTCCTTTACAGGCTGCAGTAAGAGAAACTAAAGAAGAAACAGGTATTGATATTTCCAATCGAACAATTGAACCATTAAAGATTGCCTATGTTGAACACAATGAAAAAATTCATATTATTTATCATGCATTTCGTACGCAGTTGCAAGGGGATCCTGGGGAAGTAAAAATTAATTTTAGCGAACATAAAGGATTCACGTGGGTTACACCAGGGGATGCATTAAAAATGGATCTAATGCAAGATGAGGATGCTTGCATTATGAAAGATTATTTCTCTAAAATCTAAGAACAAAGGACAGCAAGGACCTTGGTGTCCTTAAAAATGCACTACAACACATCAGGTATCATATGATTGAACAACCAGCACCCTATCACCTTGAAGCCCCTGCCCCACATACCCAAATCCTTAATCTGTTTATCCTCACCGAAAACTGCTTACAGGATTGTTATCGCTTGGATCAAAAATCGATCGCCGTAATCATGTGCAAATTGAATCCTCTTTTAGAGGACGTTAACGAGCACTCTATTATTCACGATTTTATCGAAAAGTCTAATGCATTAAATATTCAGTTTTCTGAAAAGATACCAGAAGCCACTCCTCCACCTGATGATGCTGTTTCACGGGCTCCTAAATGGCATGAAGTTTTATTCGAAAGCCCTTATGTGCGTGTTCTCTGGGCGGACTCAATGCCTGGGGATAAAGAACCCTTCCACACACATCATTGGAAGTCTATAATGGTCATTATACAAGCAGGTGAATATGAAATTAAAAATTCAGATGGTTCCATCGAAAGTGGTCTGTGGCCAATAGGAGTGTATGAACTCCCCGCTGAAACATCACCATCAGCCTATACAAATATAGGCAAATCAGAATTCAGGGCTCTTCGGTTTGAAATTAAGGAATAAAGTTAATTCATGAAAAATCACAAAGAGTGGGTCAGTCAAATATTTGACCGTGCGGCTGCTGAGTATGGAGAGAAAAGCAGTTCCTTTTTCAGTTATTTCGGAAAACGCTTAGTCGAACATGCAAACATTCATCCTGGCCAACATATATTGGATGTGGCTACAGGAAGAGGCGCGGTTCTATTCCCTCTTGCAGAAGCCGTTGGACCTTCTGGAAAAGTAATCGGCATTGACATTAGTCAACAAATGATAAATGAGACTTCCAAAGAAGTAGTCAAAAAAGGTTTCTTTTCAATAGAACTCCAGTGCATGGACGCTGAAAAATTAGATTTCCACGACAATTATTTTGATTGTATATTTTGTGGTTTTGCTCTTTTTTTCTTACCTTCAGTCTCCAGTGCCCTATGTGAATTTAAAAGGGTGCTGAAACCTGGTGGAATATTAGCTGTCTCTACGTGGGGAAAAGATTCTAAATTAGACATTTTCAAAAAAAAAGAGCTAAAGAAGTATTGTCACACTGGTAGTTTAATTGTTACCCCCTTATGGGATGAAAAAGAACTTCACAGAGTTCTCGAAGATGCTAAATTAAATAACATTCAAATTTTTAAAGAAAACAAATTATTTTTGCATCGATCTGCTGAAGAGTGGTGGAACAGCCTATGGACTCATGCGACCCGAGCAAAGCTTGAACAACTCTCTACCGATCAGCTTGCAAGCCTTCGAAAACAAGTTTTTGAAAAGATTAGTCATTTGAATAAAGGAAACGGAATTCCCGAAGATCTAGAAGTATTCTATGGCTTAGCGCAAAAAACTTAAAGTCTCAACTATACCTAACATTCTATATAGGACAGTTTTCGATCATTCAACCGCGGGAGCTTTGGCGTGGCCCAATCGTCCAATTTATTTCTGCCCAGCTCCTAACGGTGGCGAACTTCGATGACGCATTTTTTAACAGACAATTGATCGATAAGCTCCGAAAGTTTTTCCTGATTCTCTTTATCGAGATTAGCATCCCATTCGTCGAGAAGTAAAACATCGGCATCGACTTTTTCCAAAATTTCTATTAATCGATTTTTTAACGATTCGCCTGTTGAATAACGGTCAGTTTCCGAAACAAAAGTTAAATGATTGTGTGTAGGCAAAAAAAAGGCTCGTTTAGCAAGGGCTTTTTTTACAAGCATCAAGGTTGTCGACTTGCCACAACCATTCTCGCCACGGATTGTAAAACGTCCAGACCGATCCGAGTACTTTAATAAATCATTCTGAGAATTAATTGGTTGTGGATACGCTAAAGAAACAGTTTCTTCCGAAGAAGCCTTAGGCTGCATCTCTGTAAGAGTAAGACGTCCCCATTTTACCTTGCGCTCCAAAGCCGCTTGAGGATCTTTCAAACCTTCAATTGCTTTATAAATGCTATTCAGTTTGCTGCGATGCATTCCCCAGCGAAAGGCTAAGGAAAGGGTTTGGTGAGTATAGGAAAGGATCATAAATAGTATAGGCAAAACAACTACAAAAGCTGAGAGTTCAGCTGCGCTGTGTTGATGTTTAAGCATATAATAAACAACAACTCCCAACGAAGGAATAGCTGTCATAAGCGTGACGAAGATCGCTAATAATTGATCGAAACGTTCCAAGGCAACGTTGCGTTGAAAACATCGATCAAGACGTTGTGTTGTTTTTTCTCCCCACAAATTGAAATTATAGTCATTTCCTAACAAGACGTTGTCCCAGGCAGCTAAAAGAGATTGGCAAAGATCTACACGTGCTGTCATAGCTTTTTGTGTGAGCTGTCGTTGTGCTCTACGCTTGACTTTCATAACAACAATTACACATGTAATGCTAAATAAGTAAGCTATAGAAAACCGGGGTTCTAGAATAACCGATAAAGCGATTACATTAAATGCAACGCTTAGTACATATGAGTAGAGATCCCAAATATAATCGATAAAAAGATGAATTGTATTAGGTCCTTCTGAAGTCAATATCGACAATTTTTCTTCTTTAATTCCTTTATTACTCCAATCGGCAATACGATTTCGATTCGCAGCAACAAACATGTCTGTAAATAAACGTTGAGCATGCTGTTTCCAGGAAATTTTAACGATATAAGCGACGCACAGAGGAACGTAAGGGAAAGCTATCGAGCATAGATAGAGAATCAAATAAGGGAGAAAATCAGCCCCTTCTGTAATTTTGGCCATGACTAGAACAAGCCAATAAGTTGCCGATGCCTCAAAGAGTTGCTGAAAAGTAATAATTCCAAAGCAAACAAGGGCCCAGCGATTAGTTAGTAAAGAAATGACCTCTTTATGTACTTTAAACGGCATCTGAATGTATTTATTCCCCTTAACGGCTACTGCAATTTCAATGCAACTGCCTTATTATATTTATAATACTTGATATTGAAAAGAACATGATATGTTCTTTCCAATATAGATGCACGATTTATTTTTACTCAATCAGACCACATGCAATTCTAGCTCCTGAATTGCCGGTTGGCTGCGTCGTTAAATCATCCTCTCCCGCGTGTATAATGATTGACTTTCCAACGATTGAATCTGGTCCGTTAAGAGAAATCACATTATCGATACGCTCATAGTGAGCTTCCCCATTTTCATTTGCAACTAAGTTACCAAAGTCACCCACATGTCTTTCTGGGCTATCGGGTCCACCATGTTTCTTATTTGTTGGATTAAAATGACCTCCAGCAGAAGAACCGTCAGCTGCGCTGCAATCTCCATGCTCATGAACATGAAATCCATGCTTACCCGGAGTTAGATTTTTCACGTCGGCAACAATTTTAACCCCTCCTTCAACAGCGGTGAAAGTGACGGTGCCGCTAACATGATTACTTTCTGTTGGCTTTAATATAACTTTTGCGTTAGTCACTGGAGCCGTTGCATTCAGAAAAAATGGCATGCAAGCCATTAGTGTAAGTAATAAATATCCAAAGAGATAGGATGATTTTTTCATTTAAGTATTTCCTTTAATTTTCGAGTTAATGGTCTAAGGAAGTGTGCAATAATAAGTTGGACGATTCGGCAGCGCCAAAGCCCCGGGGTTGAATCGATTAAAAGTGATCCAATATTATAATATAGGGTCACTTTTAATCGTTCAACCGCGGGAGCTTTCGCGCGGCCCAATCGTCCAACTTATTGTTGTACACTTCCTAATCGATGGTCAGTCTATAAATTAAGTAAAATAAGTAAAAGAAAAAAATACAAAATTTAGAAAAAATTTTCTTCTTGTCCTTGGTATTAAAAAATATTGTTGAATTAAACACAAAATTTGATAACATAAGGAAAGAGGGGGTTGAGATGACTCCCCTCTGCTTAAATAAGGAGAATGTTATGAAAGGTCTGGAGCATAATAAGAATGAGAAGAAGAAAGCTAAATTGACTCTCAAAGAAAAACGTCTTCAAAAACGTGAAAAAAAAGCTAAATTTAAAGGAATACATGAGGTTCAAGATGTGCATACAGAATTTGATAGTTAGTCTATTCGGAATGAAACCTCAGTTTGTACCAGTTCGGTATAAGTGAATATCAAGGACGAAGGACAAACGACGCCAAGGACCTTAAGGACCCCAAGGACTCATGGACGAAGGACGTCCTTTTTGTCGTTACGTCCTTAAGGTCCTTGTGGTCCTTAAGGTCCTTGGCGTCGTTTGTCCTTTGTCCTTTTGTTAATCATAAATTCCTTGTTCTCATTCAGTTTCCGTGCTAAACTGGGCTCATGACATTACTTATTAATTGCCATTCGTTAGCGAAGGCTTTTGGATCTCGCCAGCTTTTTAGATCAATTTCACTAGGAATCTTTCAAGGTGACAAAGTTGGGTTAATTGGTCCAAATGGAGCGGGAAAATCTACACTATTAAAAATTCTCGCCGGGATTGAAAATCCCGATAAGGGCGATGTAGCTGCAAGAAAATCATTGCGCCTTGGTTATGTTCCACAAACTTCTGTTTATGAATCTCTCCCGATAGACGAAATCGTCTTGAATGCTTATCAGGAAAAAAATGTCCCTGAACATGAAAAAGAAGTGCAAGTCCAGATCATCCTTTCTAAATTAGGATTTAAAGACACTTCAATTTTAGCAACCGAACTCTCTGGTGGATGGAAAAAGCGCTTGGATATTGCCAAGGAGCTTGTAAATAATCCCGATATTCTTCTTTTGGACGAGCCAACAAATCACCTTGATCTCGAGGGAATTTTGTGGTTAGAGGCTTTTCTCAAAAACGAAAAACTCACTTTCCTTGTCACAAGCCATGATCGCTATTTTTTAGAGAACATTGCAACTCGCATGATGGAATTAAATCCGCAATATCCGGATGGAATTTTTTGTTGTGATGGGAATTATAGTGATTTTGTCGATAAGCGTGCCGATTTTCTCAACTGTCAGCAGCAAAAAGAGCGTGCTATCGCCTCTAAGGTAAGAAATGAAGTGGAGTGGCTGAGACAGACACCCAAAGCCCGTACGACAAAATCCTCTGCTCGAGTCCAAGAAGCTGAACGTCTTATTGATGAATTAGGTGAACTTCGTTCTCGTAATCGCCAAGCAAAAACAAAAATCGATTTCGAATCTAGTGAACGACAAACAAAGAAACTTCTTTCAACAAAAAACATTTCTAAATCACTCGGGAATCGCTTATTATTTTCTAAGCTTGATCTCAATTTAACCCCTGGAATGCGCCTTGGAATTGTTGGATCAAATGGATGTGGCAAAACAACGCTGCTGCGTCTTCTTGCTGGAGAGGTTACTCCTGACAGTGGAACAATTAAATATGCAACAGACTTAAAAATTGTTTATTTTGACCAACATCGACAAAAGCTTGATCCTAACGACACTTTAAAGCAGGCTTTGTCTCCAAATAGCGATACTGTGGTTTATAGAGGACAAAATATTCATGTTAACTCGTGGGCAAAGCGATTTTTATTTTCTCCTGATCGGATAGATTTACCTGTAAGGCAGCTATCAGGAGGCGAAAGGGCGCGAATAGGTATTGCGCGCCTAATGCTCCAACCAGCTGATATTCTACTGTTAGATGAACCAACAAATGACCTTGACATTCCTACATTGGAAACGCTGGAGCAAAGCTTAAACGAATTTTCGGGGGCTATTGTTCTGATTACCCATGACAGAGCCCTTTTAGATCGACTGACCAATTGTGTTGTGGGGCTAGGAATCCCTGATGAGGTGCCAGTTCTAGCCGATTATTCCCAATGTGAGCAATTCCTTAAGGAGCATCAACAGACCATCACAATTGCAACCAAAAAGGCTGTTGTAAATACCGTCAGCTCCCCGACGACACCAGCAACTAGCAAGCAAAAACTCTCATTTAACGAAAAAAAAGAACTCGAGCAAATGGAATCTAATATTTTAAAAACAGAGGGAGAGATTGCCCTTCTAGAGAAAACAGTTGAGAGTCAGACGGCTAAAAATGAACTCGTAGAACTCAATGATACCTGCTTGAAACTTGAAACTGCACACAAAAAGCTAGATGCCTTGTATAAGCGGTGGGAAGAGCTTGAGCCTTGACTTTAAATAAGTTATATTGTACAATTGCGTGGAATCATAATAATTTACACCAAAATGTAAATTTTCAAACATATTTCAAAGAGGGTACATGAGTCTTACTGTCGAAAATTCAATTTATGCTGTTATTGGCGGCTCTTACCTAATAGGGAACGGGGTTATGAATTATTGCCGAAGACCATTAACGTTTGATAAATATCAGATAGCTTTTGGTGCCGTTTTGTTGGCTTCCGGAATTGGCTCCTTAATTCATCTATATAATCAATCGAAATCTGACGCCTTTATCCGAAGTTTAACGCATCCATGTGAATCAGTTACATTGGACCAAATAAAAGGAGCTTGTGAAGAAGCTCTTTTTACAAGGCGCAATGATGGAAGCTTAACGGAAAGATTTCCCGCTTTAAGCAAAGAACATATCCAAGAGATTTTTCCATTCACGAATAGCCTTCGGAACCTTCAAGTTGGTGAATGTATTGTTAGATTAACAAAAGCTGGACACGACCTATTGAGTCAATTTTCTCAGAGTAAAAAGTCAGAAATAACATTCACAGCCTTTATTATAAAGCCCGAGTCTGGGATTTGTCGGATTAATGGTTTTACCATGCCAACTAAGATATAGATTTTATACTGCGGGGCGGTGAATTTTTGCGTTTTGCGCGCGTCAAAGCCTCGGGGTTCGAGCGATCGCAAACGGATCAATATTATTAATATTCATCCGTTTGCGATCGTCGAACCGCGAGAGCTTTCACGCAGCGGAAAATGCAAAAATTCACCGCCCCGCAGTATAATTATGTGGAGCATGCTGTGGCTTTTCGCATTTTTCTACTTTTTCATCGAAGGAAACAGCGGTAAAATTAGTGAGAAAATCCCCCAGTGAAAAATCATGAAAATTAAAGGCTTAGGGTGTTTAAAAAACCATTGACGATGGCAAGAACGATAGCAAATGCCAATGCCCACCAAAAACCGTCGACATAAAATCCCGGAACGATTTTACTCACCAGCAATACAAGCCCTCCAATGATGACGAACGTAAATAATCCCAACGTGAGGATATTAATGGGAAGGGTTAATATAAAGATTAACGGGCGGATAAAGGCATTGACGATGGCCAAAACGACAGCAACGACTAGTGCTGTTCCCCATCCTTCGATGTGAATTCCTGGCAAAATACGAGCCGAGACAAAAACTGCGATTGTACTTAAAATAAGTGTAAGAACAACATACAACATAATTAATCCTATTTATTAAACCTCTTTCGAAACTAAGGTTCTGTCGAAAAAGGTCTATTATTCATTAGGTCCCATCCAGACAACCCCTTCTTCAAGCCATCGATATGACTTGTCGATAGCTTTTTTAGCTATTTCGCTAGAAGCTCGATCATCATTAGATGAAAGAGCTTTAAAGCGCTCTTGAATTCTTCTGCGGGCAAGCTGACAAAAATAATCGGCCAATTCTACCGGAGAATCATCCCGACTGCGCTGTTCTTTTAATGAAGCGGCATAAGAGCAAGTTGCCGCCATAGCAAACAATTCTGTCCCTATTTCCATTAAGCGTCCTAACAACAATTGTTTTTTTTCTAAGTTTTGACGGTACCTGAGGATAGAGAAAAAGATCTTTTTTGCCAAGTGATGGGCTTGTTTTTCAATGAAAACAAAGTGTTTTTCCAATGGACCAAGGTCCTTATAAGTTCCCGCTTTCCACTCCCCTATCAACTGTTTAGGAACCCAGCTGGAATAAAATTTCAAAACACTTCCAAATGTTTTAATTTTTTTAAGAATAGAAGCTTTTGGGTTCAGTAAATCACCGGACCGTTTTAAATGAGAATCCATCGCCTCGCGCGCTAGGAACAGCTTCATAATTTCGGAAGAACCTTCCAAAATTGTATTGATTCGGGAGTCTCGCATGATTCTCTCTACGGGATAAGGCACTTCACCGCGGGCTTTAAGAGAACTTCCTTTCTCATAACCTCGCCCCCCTCGCAATTGCATTGTCATATCGACAATTTTCCAAATAGACTCACTACAAAATAGTTTTGCCATTGCTGCTTCAATGCGAATATCAATATTTTGCTGATCTGCCCATGCACAAGTAAGCCAGCTCATAGCTTCCATTGCTAACGTCGTTGCTGCAATATAAGAAATCTTGTCTCTACCAGACTCGTGAAGCCCCACTGGCATTCCCCATTGAACCCGATTCATTCCCCAACGTCTAGCGATTGAAAGGCACTGTTTAGCTGCTCCCGTACATGCTGCGGGTAAAGTAAGACGTCCTACATTAATTGTCGCTAATGCTAACGCCAATCCCCTCCCCTCTTCGTCGAGAATGTTTTCGACTGGAATTTTAACATTAGTAAAATTTAACAATCCATTGTAAATACCACCAAGTCCCATAAATTCACAGCGATGGATAACTTCAACTCCAGGAGTGTTTGTTTCGACGATAAAGGCGGAAATCTGTTTTTTCTCTTTTCCTTTCACTATCTTGGGGGCCGTCTGGGCCATCATAATGATGATGTCGGCAACGGTGCCATTTGTGCACCAGAGTTTCTTTCCGTTTAGGATATAAAATTTCCCATCATCAGATAATTTAGCTGTTGATGACATTTGAGCTGGATCTGAGCCGACATCTGGTTCTGTTAGAGCAAAGGCGGAAATCGATCCTTCGCGGAAGCGTGGAAAAAACTTTTTCTTTTGAGCTTCAGTACCAAACATTTTAAGCGGTTGTGGCACTCCTATAGATTGATGTGCAGAAATCAAAACAGCTGTGGAGCCACAATACGAGGCGACTTTCATTACAAGACGACAATAATTCATTTGAGAGAGGCCAAGTCCTCCATATTCTTTTGGTACCTTCAGAGCAAAAATACCCAACTTTTTCATCTCATCGATCACGTTTTTTGGAATTGTGCGGGTGGCGTCAACCTCTTCTGGATCGAGGTGTTCTGTTAGATAGGAGATTAGCTCGTTGATGATTTTATCTCCAATGGCTTTGTCTTCAGGGGTTTGTTGAGGGAAAGGGAAAAGCATTTTAGGGTCAAATACCCCTTCAAATAACTGCCCTGAGAAGGATGGAAGATGATTTTCTTTACGAGCAGATTCCGTAATTTCTATTGCTGCCCTTTTTTGCTCATTATCTCCAGCAGCAGAAGCTGCTAAATCTAAACGATCATCATCTGTCTCTAATTTGTTTGATCCCATGCGTCTTCCCCTATTTAACTAATGTCAGTAAATCACAATTAAAGGGATGCAGGGATTCTTTGTAAATAAAAAAAATAAAAAAAGCACTAAAAAGGGTGCAACTAAAAGTGTAATTTGATAAATACGCAAAGGTTTAAATCCAGAGGAATGTAAGGGGTTGATGGGGTAAAACGATACGTGAATAAGGTTTAAACGCAGAGACGCAGAGGCGCAGGGGAACAGAAGTGATTGCTTCGCAAGCTCAGCAATCAAACTTATCCTTTTCAATGGGGCCCCGGGGCCCCATTGAGAATGGTATTTTTTAAGATCCGAGCTTGGGAGGAGATTAAAAACCCATTTCCCCCCTCCCCTGCGCCTCTGCGCCTCTGCGTTTAAACCTTATTCACGCACTGGGAAGACTACTGGCAACATCTGGGAAAGGCTGCTTAGATCATGATTGTAAAGTTGCATTTTTAATCACACACGACTAAGAGGAGGGAAAGAAGAGAAGGCTTTCTAGTTATACCGAGAACAAAATAACAGGATAGACAGGATCGGCTTCGCCGGCAGGATAGAGAAAATTCCGTATCCTGTCGGCGAAGCCGATCCTGTCTATCCTGTTATTTTTAACATGCCCTCAAGTGTAATTAAACTTTTTTTGTTTCAATCGCTTTATCGGTCAAAATTCCATATTCGACTCGTGGAGCAAAACCTTGCATTGCTTCAGGTACGATGAGTACAACGTTTCCAATCCCCATTGTGCAAGTTGCCAACACCCCTGCGCCCATTCCTCTAAGAACATTTAATCCGCCGTGAATGACTTGCTCTCTTCCAAGAACAGTCAGAAGTTCAAACTTCGCATAAAGGGGCTTGTCTTTGCCGATGCTCATTTTTCCAAGCTCTCCAATACCAGCGACTCCGACCCCTACTGCAAGCTGAATTTGACCACCGAATCCCCTGACCCAAGAGGTAACCACACAAATAAATGGCAAGCATTCCATGACGTTGAAAATTCTTTCCAGTTGAGTTCCTGCACTGTTTACATGAAGAACGATAAATTTTACATCGACACTAGAAACTACTTTCGTTATGTGATTGAAGATAGCTACTGCGATGTCGCGCATTTTACTGCAAATGGTCTGTATGGTGTGAAATGCTACGTACAATCCACTTGTTGCTTCTGCTGGGATCGCATTTAAGGGAACTGCAATTGTAGCACTACCTATTGGATCTGATCGAAAATTCATGATATAATCTCCTATGACAAAGTGAATATTAATAATTAAAAACATACTATAATAAAAACAATCATTTTTAAGCAATAAAAAAAGATAAAAATTCACAGCTTAAAAATAAAATTATAATATAAAAACATTTATTCTTATAAAAAAAAACCAAAGTACTTATCTCGTTAGTCAGCTCTCGAGTTGCTCGGCTGAAACCATTTTTGCTTGTATAAAAGTCGGATATTTGAATTAATGTTGTAGAGAGCCATTTCCGCCGTGCCTTTTCGAGGATCTTCGGGAATTTTTTGAATGAGTTTGCCCCACCTCTCCGAAAAGCATATGCAAGTAAATATGCTTTTCGGAGAGGTGGGGCAAACTCATTCAAAAACTTCCCGAACCTCCTCGGAAAAATCACAACGAAAATGGCTCTAGAAAGTCGATATTACCAGGAGAATTTATGTCATCATTATTTGCCACCTTAGTCATTGCATTCATCGTCGTTATGATTGCTATTGCCCTTTTGGCTATAGGTTGGTTGGTTACAGGAAAATCTAAAATGAAGCCCGGAGCGTGCGGAAGAGATCCTACGAAAAAAAATCAGCAAGACGATAATTGTGGGACAAAAGTTTCTTGTCAACTATGTGAAAAGCCAGAAGAAAGGAAAAAATGACATATCACAAAAATAACCCCGAAACAATCAGTGCAATGTTTACTAGCATTGCAGAAAATTACGATACGACAAATGCAGTTCTTTCGCTTAACATGCACCAAAAGTGGAATTCAACCTTAGTGCGGGATGTTTTAGTAAAACAAAAACCAAAAGTTGTTTTAGACCTATGTTGCGGCACAGGGGCGATCATTTTTGAGTATTTAAAAAATATTCAAGATCCAGTCAAAGCTTATCTACTCGATTTTTCAGAAGGCATGCTCGAACACGCTAAAAAAAGAGCCAATCAGCCCTCACTGTTAAAGCACGACTTAAACTACCTAAAAGCAGATGCCCAACAAATCCCCTTAATCAGCGAAAGCGTTGACTGCGTCACTATGGCTTATGGGATAAGAAATGTCAAAGACCCGGAAAAATGCATCGGGGAAATTTATCGTGTCCTTACTTCAGGAGGCACTGTTGGCATCCTAGAGCTCACTCAGCCAAAAAATCGAATCATGCGTCTTGGACATTTTATTTATCTGCATACATTGCTCCCTATTTTGGGTAAGCTATTCACTTCAAACAAAGCGGCCTATCAATACTTATGTAAAAGCATTTCGAGTTTTGCTCCTGAACAGCTTGAAGTTATGATGCAAACAGCTGGTTTTAAACAGATCGAACGAAAATCCCTTTTCTTTGGGGTTGCCACCTTACTAACTGGAAAAAAATGATATGGACAACACAGCATACCCAACAACGGCATTAAACTCACCTAAAGTGATCAAAAAACAATTTCCAATATCACTACAGCAGGAAACATTTATCGCTAAAACTCGGCGAGATATCGTCAACATATTGAACGGTCAAGACCCCCGTTTGCTACTTATCGTAGGACCATGCTCTATTCATGATGTCGCTGCCGCCTATGAATATGCTACTAAATTAAATCAGCTTGCCAAAGAGGTTTCGAATTCTTTTTTAATCGTCATGCGCACCTACTTTGAAAAGCCCCGTACAACGATCGGTTGGAAAGGAATGTTGTATGATCCTCATCTAAATAAATCGAATGATATTCCGGCAGGCATTAGACAAGCAAGGATGCTTCTGATTGCTTTGGCTGAAATGGGACTACCAACAGCAACCGAATTTCTAGACCCAGTCACCTCATATTTCATTGGAGACCTTATTTCGTGGGCTTGCATCGGAGCTCGTACAGCGGAATCACAAATTCATCGCCAATTTGCATCTGGACTTCCAATGCCTGTTGCTTTTAAAAACAACACTGCCGGCAATATAGAAACGGCAATTAATAGCGTTGTTGCAGCTACGCACCCCCACACCTTTTTTGGCATAGATGAAGAAGGCTTCCTTTCAATTAAAGAGACACAAGGAAATCCACATGCTCACATTGCATTGCGTGGTGGTGAAAAGCAACCTAACTATGATCAAAACTCAATCGCTTTAACCCTAAAACTATTAAAGCATGCTCAGCTGCCCCAGCGAGTAATTATCGATTGTTCTCACGATAACTCTCTTAGGCAGCATGAAAAACAAATAGATGTGTTTCAATCAGTCGTTAACCAGTACCTTGAAGGGACTAAAGAGATCCGTGGAGTAGCATTTGAAAGCCACTTATTTTCTGGAAACCAAAATCTAAACGACAATCATACTTGTTTGCAATATGCTGTGTCACTAACTGATCCTTGCCTTGATTGGAATTCTACAGAAAAACTCATCCGTTGGGGAGATTCAGTCCTAAAAGCTCAAAAAAAACAAAAGCACTATGCATAAACATCATATTAAAATGAAAATATAACAGGATAGGCAGGATCGGCTGGGCGCTATTAAAAATGGAGCTTGATAAAATACGCGAAGACGGGAATTAGACCACGGTTCAACATTTTTCTATTGCTACGCGAAGCGTTTGGAGTGCGAAAGCCCCTTTCGCTTTACCTTAAATGACAAAGCGAAAGGGGACTTTCGCACTCCAAACGCTTCGCGTAGTACACGTATTTTATCAGGCTCCACTTTTAACTCCATCCTACCTATCCTGTTATTTTACTTTATAAATTGTGTAAATAAAGGATTCGTTAGCGCATGCATAAAACATTTAAAATATATTTTTGTATTTATTTACAACCTTTGCGTCTTTGCGCCTTTGCGTTTAATTTATTTGCTTTTTTATTGCTTACCGGGTGTGGAGAGACTTATCTTTCAGTGCATAATGAGTACCTTAGCCACCAAAATCTAGCAAGCTATCATGTCGACACTCCCGATCCGCTTTTAATCTCTCCTCCAATAGGTCAGCGTCTTATCGTCTGCTGGACCCTCCCAAAAAAATACAAATGCATGTCAGAGCTTTATTTAGATGTGACGATTCAGTTTCGCAATCATGAGCAAATGTCAGAACAATTTTATCTGCCACGTTTAAAAGGCACTTATATTTATGATTTGCTTAATGATGAATACATCGCTAAAAAAGGTTTTCTCTCGTATAAAATTGATTTAGTTGCTGATGGTACAGTTATCACTGAATGGCGTCATCAGATGTGGACTGAATTAATCGTCATCCCTCCGGAACCTATTCCCCCTCCCTATGACGAAGAGTATGATGACGAGGAATGTGATGAGGAATAATTATTTTGCGTTGTCAATTCCTTGAGCTAGGAGATAGTCCTGAATTCCCTGGAGGACGCCCAATGCTAAACATTTCTGATAGCTTATCTTTTTGATTTTTTCCATTTCAGCAGTATTCGTCATGAACCCTCCTTCAATAAGGATTGCTGGCATTTCAGTTCCGCGAAGAACAGCAAGGTTACCTTGTTTAACACCGCGTGATTTTGCTTCTGTTCTCTGAATAATTTTGTTCAGAACCGCTTGTGCGAGGGCTTTAGATTTTTTTGTACGCCCCTTATCGACATTATCTTGATAGTAAAAGATTTCAATTCCTTCTGCTGCAGTGCTAGGAGCGGAATTATAATGAACACTGACAAAAAGAGTCGGTTTTTTCTGATTGGCAAAAAGAGCTCGCTCGTCAAGTGAAATAAAGGTATCATCCGTGCGCGTCATAATGACCTTATACCCATTCTGCTGTAGTAAATTTTTAATCAGAAGTGTTGTCGATAAATTGAGGTATTTTTCATGGTACTTAGAAGCTCCAAGAGAGTGAGTGCCATAATCATCCCCTCCGTGTCCTGCATCGAGAACGATAGTAGGAGTGTTAGACAGCTTTTTAAATGGAACAACCACAGTCGTAGGTGTTGTTTGAGATGATAATGGGGATAAAGGAACAGCCGAATTAGATTTTCTTACATATGTCTTTGGTGGCATATCTACAGGCATTGTAGGAGAGCCGCAAGCCGTCGCAGAAAAAATGAGCAATGCAATCGTAAGGAAAATATTCGGTATAAAATTCATGCTTTTACCGTTTCTGCAGAAAGAGAACCGCTCGCTCTTTTTTGACATAATTTTAATGCAACTTTTCTATCATCAAACTCAATTGTTTTATGGGAAAAAACCTGATAGGGTTCATGTCCTTTTCCAGCTATTAAGATAATGTCATTCTGATTCGCTAAAGAGATCGCCTTATCAATTGCAAGCTCTCTATCCAATTCAACAATATGAGTGCTGTTTTCGGAAAATCCCTTTATCGCTTGGTTAGCAATGTCGACTGGGTCTTCATTTCGAGGATTGTCGGAAGTCAAGATGACAATATCTGAATACATTTCACACACCCGTGCCATTTTAGGTCTTTTTTCTGCATCTCTATTGCCTCCACAGCCAAAAACTGTAATAATGCGCCCAGTTTTAAACTCCTGTAGGCATTCAAGGACGTTTTGCAAAGAATCATCTGAGTGAGCAAAGTCAACATAAATTTTTAATCCAAGTGGGTTAGAAACAGGTTCAAGTCTCCCTGCAATAACAGGAACGGACGCCAGAGCTTCAGCCATTTTATCTAGCGGAAAACCGCAACAGATTCCGACCGCTATTGCTGCTAGAGAGTTGTAGACATTAAATCGTCCTACTAACGGTAATTTGACAGTCATCAGGTTTCCCTTATAACACAATGTGAATGCCGTTCCAGACGGAGAAAGGTGAATATTCTCTGCTTTAACGTCTGCCTTCCCAACAATGCCATAGGTGATGAGATTAGCAGAACACCCCTCTGTGATTTTTTCGGACCAGGAAGAATCAATATTGACAATTGCCGTTCTTCCACGGGGATATTTCTTTTTATTTTTGGAACTATTCAATGAGCGAAAAAGTTTGTTTTTAGCTTTGCAATAATTTTCCATCGTTTCATGATAGTCGAGATGATCGAGTGTGAGATTCGTAAAGATCGCGATGTCAAAATCAATAAAGTCGACTCGATTTTGATCCAGGGCATGAGAAGTCACTTCCATGACCGCGTTGGAACATCCCTGAATAACCATTTCTCTTAGCAGTTTATGTGTTGAAGGAACATCTGGGGTTGTGCGGATAGCTCGATAGCAATGATCTCCAATGATGTATTCAATAGTTCCAATTAATCCACAGACTCCACCAAAATAATCGAGAAGATGTTTTACAAAAAACGAGGTCGTTGTTTTACCATTTGTTCCCGTCACTCCAACCAAAAATAGTTCATTGCTGGGAAAATTGTAATAGTGAGCTGCGACAATCCCTTCTATAGACCCGACATCGGAATGAATAATTTGCGTAATTTTTTTGTCGAGAAATGGATCAAAAATATCAGTAAGAACGGCAATAGCACCAGAAGCGATTGCTTCAGGAATGTAAGTAGCTCCATCATAAACGCGACCTTTGCGAGCGATAAAAAGATTCCCTGGAGCAATCTTTTTGGAATTCGCACAGACCCCCGTGATATTGAGATTTGTGGATCCTTTGATTTGCCTGACCGGTATTTTCTTTAATAGTTCTTTTAATTTCATGTCTAACTGTTATTCCATTTTTCGTACATTTCTTGCAATTGTCTAATTTCTGGCAACCAATCGGCCTTTACTGGATCATGGCGCGGATCTCCCGGCGGATAACCACAAGGATCGTCTGGTGGAATACCTAAATATTCTAAGCTTCGTCTGCCAATTTCCCGAAAAACAGGAGCCGCACATGTGCCGCCGTGGTGTTTTTTGCCAATTCCCGGTTCATATCCATATTCTGGTTCATCTATTGCAACAATGAGAACGAAAACCGGTTTTTTTGCTGGTGCTATTCCTACGAATGAAGAATTGACAAACTGTGGACGATAGATCCCATTAATTGCTTTATCTGCAGTTCCTGTCTTGCCACACTCCGTATATCCTGCAATATCGGCACGACGAGAAGTTCCCCCTATTTTCGTTATAAATTTCATTGCAGTCAACACATCTTTAGCATTTTTTTCAGACATCACTCTTGGGAACTGATCTTTTCGATTTGAGTTTGTATGATCGAGCAAAACAGATTCTGATCCATCTGGTCCTTGAGATGTGATTTTGCGCACCAATGTTGGTGTTACCAAGTAACCACCATTAGCAAACACTGCATGAGCTCTTAAAATTTGTATGCTTGTCGTTTGAATATTATGTCCCATTGCCAGGATGCAAGGGGTGATTTTAGACCACTCTAAAGATCCGTTTGCATGCTTTTTTCCAGGCATTGGTAGAACTCCAACACTCTCTGCTGGTAACTCAATTCCCGTTTTTAATCCAAAGCCAAAATCTTCTTGAAGGGTCTTTCGGTACCACTCTGCACCCAGTTGTTGCACAATTTTTTCTGCTAGGCGCGCCACATAAATATTAGAAGACTTTTGTATGGCCATGTGCATATTAAGGTATTTATGGAAGCTCGTATCTTTTAGTGGTTTACTTCTACCCGCAAATTTTGAATTTGACGTTGAAACTTTCGCTTCCGGATCAAAAATTGGCGGAAGGTTCCGTTTTGCCATTTCATCATTGGCTTTTAAAGCAATAGCAATAGTAATCGGCTTCATGATTGAACCCGGTTCATTTGCGTCTGTGATTGCTTTAACCTTTGTGTTTTCGATTAATTCTGGATCATTAAAATAGTGCTGATAGTCCCCTGGAAAGAAAAATGGATACTGTGCAAGCGCTAAGATTTCCCCCGTATAGGGATCCATCATCACTGCCCATCCACTCTTCGCTTTGCTTTTCTTTACTCCTTTCGCAATTTCCTCTTCAGCAATCGCTTGAAGGCAATGGTTAATGGTGAGATGGATGGTGGCTCCATGCTGAGGGAAAGCGATGACCTCCCCTGTTTCTAATGCGTTGCGAGGAGAACGCATTAAACGTCGTTTTCCTTGTTTTCCTTTAAGATATTGATTAAAGTAGAGCTCTAACCCCCCTGTTGGCTGCGCTTGATTTGTCTTTTCATCTTTAACATCCTGAATGGTATGCAGCACCTGCCCTAGAAGCTTTCCAAATGGATAAGAACGTTGATAATCGTTCACAAAAAATAGGGCATTCCGCGGAATTTTATGTCGCTTTGCGTAGGGCAGCCAAGAAGTTAAAATGAGATCGCGGCTTTCCTGGTCCAACCACATATGTAGTCTTCGACTTCTAGTATTGCGTTCCAGGTCTTTTAAAAGAGCTTTCTGCGCTTTGGAATCGAGCTCAAGAGCCGAGCTTAACATATTGATAACGTCATTGCGCGATTCTGGAGGGATCGCCTTAGGATCTGCATAAAGATGAAATTTCTGCACGTCAATGACAAAACTTTGATGGGCTTCTGGATGTCCTTTTTTGATGGCGGTGTTAGAAACAAAGGTCCCGCGCATAAAAGGTTCTTTTACAACGAAGTAGTGTTGTTTATCAGCTTGTTTAGACCATTTTTCTCCATCAAAAATTTGAATCTGATAAAACTGAGCGATTAGAATAGAAAAAAGCAAAGAGATGCCCAAAGAAAGAGAAAGCAATCGCTTGCGATCAGAAAAATTAGTTGGTCTATCTTTTTTTTCTTGGCTCATTCCTTAGCTACC
>JABDDS010000029.1 GCA_013287465.1 Chlamydiota bacterium
AAACTATTTAACAAAACAAACTAAAAAACACATTTTATATAAATTTACATTAAAATGCATTAAAAAAACACTAACTGGTTTCTTAAAATAAAAAAAGGCCATGGTATTTCTACCATGACCTTTAGAACAGTCTTAAAAGAAAACAACAAAGACTGTGGAGTCTTTGTCGTTTACACCTTAAGCTTTAACAGTTGAAGCAGCTGGTTTTGCTGTAGCATCGCCTGATGTCAATGCAAGGAATTGACGATTCAATGAACGTACGGCAAACATCCATGCAACGATGAATCCCATCAAAATAACCGCTACGTATGGAGTAATTCCTGCGATTGTTCCAAAAATAACCAACAGACCTTGTTGGATAAGAGAACCGCCAGATTTACCAAGACGGGCTCCCACAACGTCGATTGCAGCTTTACCTTTAACCTTCTGTTCTTGGTCAAGGGGGATATAGCTCATTTCTTTTGTCGGATCAAACAACGAATACTTTGTCGACTTACTCATGATGTTTTGAGCCATCCCAAAAATCACAGCAAGCATTAATGGTGTGGTGCCAAGCATCGAAATAAATCCACCGAGGTCATCTCTAAAAATAACAAAGGCAAAGAAACCAATTCCCGTTATCAACAGAACAGCTGGTGTTGCCATCGCTGCAAAACCCCATCCTTTCTTACGGATCAACCATCCACCGATAAACATCATCATGATGGTAATCATTCCTGTCCAGAAGGAGAAGTTCCCCATAAATGCGCTATAATCGTTCGGATTTGGATATTGAAGCTTAAGTTGTCCTTTCCAGGTGACTTCTACGAGGTTAATGCAAATACCGTAAGCAATCACGATGATCGCGATTGAAAGAATGTATTTTGACTTCGCTAAGTAGGCAAAGCTCTCGAATACTCCCATCTTGGGTTTCGATTTCTTCCCTTTTTTCTCTTCCGAAGGATCATAAAAACGTTTGTCAACAAGAACATAACGATTCATCCACCAGTAAATAGCAACAATCACGACTCCCGCAACAACAACCATTCCCATCAAGTAATTAAGAGAAATCTGCCAAGCATCTACATTGGCTGGCAAATGTTTGCGAATGTCAGAGAAATAAACAATTGCCTGACCAGAAAAGAGCAATGCTACGTTGGCACCCAAACCGAGAAGGGTATAAAAACGTTTTGCTTCAGTCACACGAGAGATTTCATTAGCAAAGCCCCAGAACATCAGCGAAAGAACTGCACTTCCCCATAGTTCAGCAAGAATGTAAAAAAGAGAGTATGTCCAGTTGCGGTAGCAAGCGACAAGACCACTTAAACCAACGGGCAAGTAGGACTGAATAAAGTCAGCTGAAGCATTGGGATGCAACATTTCGCGATTAGGGTATAGAAAAACAGCAAATAAACCGAAGAAAATGAGGAATGGTAAAAGCGTGACGTAAAAAAGATTTTCCTTCGATAGAACGTTACTTAGCTTTGCATAAACCAACATAAAAACGACAGCTGAAGGAAGAACGCCCCAAAACTTTAAGAAAGGAATCGTTTCCGCACCTGATGAAGTCACAATCAACGTATCCTTAGTATCGCGCAAGATCGTATAGTTGAAAGAAATGCACAAGAACATTAAAAACATAGGTAAAAGCTTTTTAAGCTCATAGCTATAGACGGGCCAAAAGAAGGACCGCAACTTACCGAACTCCGCCGGTTTAGTTTCTGCTGTCATATAAAAAACCTCAAATTGTTAAAGCCTCCAAAGGAGCTAAAGGAAAGAAACTACACACGTGTAATTTATTCCTTTTACTCCCCAATTTAGGAGGGGGTTATAAAAAAAATGAAACAATCCATCAGTATAATCACGTGACGCGGATAAATGCAAGGAAAATTTATTGCAAAAATTACGCAACTGTTCTATGCTGGCACTTGTTCGCATGACATGTATGTAAAATTTCCCAACGAGGTCTTATGTCCAAAAAAGCCCCACCACCAGAATCCACACCGATCTCTTGCTCCTTTTGCGGCAGAGAGGAAGCTGAAGTAGAAAAACTTGTCTCCGGACCTAAAGTCTTTATCTGCGATAAATGCATACGGATCTGTTCGGGAATCTTAGAAAAAAAACCTGTTAGCTCCCCACACAACTTTAAAATCCTCAAGCCAAAAGAAATTAAAGAACGTCTAGATGAATACATCATTGGACAGGAAAACGCAAAGAAAGCAATCTCAGTAGCTGTTTATAACCACTACAAACGGATTCAATCGAAAGAGACGAATCCATTGGTGGAGCTTAGTAAATCCAATGTGCTTCTCTATGGACCGACTGGATCTGGAAAGACTCTAATCGCCAAGACTCTAGCAGAAATCCTCGATGTCCCTTTTGCTATCGCAGATGCCACAACGCTCACTGAGGCTGGTTATGTCGGCGAAGATGTCGAAAACATCATCCTTCGCCTTCTCCAAGCGGCTAATAACGACGTGGCTAAAGCTGAACTGGGAATTATTTACATCGATGAAATCGACAAAATCGGCCGAACAACGGCTAATGTCTCGATCACTAGAGATGTTTCTGGTGAGGGTGTCCAACAAGCGTTATTAAAAATCGTCGAAGGAACAGTTGCTAACGTGCCGCCCAAAGGAGGACGCAAGCATCCAAACCAAGAATACATCAAAGTCAACACAGAAAATATTCTTTTTATCGTCGGGGGAGCATTCGTCAATTTAGATAAAATCGTTGCTAAACGCTTAGGTAAAAGTACCATTGGATTCAACACAAAAGATAAGGAACAATTTAACGCCCAACAAAAAGGGGAGCTTCTTGCCAAAGCAGAACCTGAAGATTTTATTCAGTTTGGAATGATCCCGGAATTCGTCGGACGTTTTAATAGCATCGCCAACTTTTATGAACTGACAGAAAAAGATCTTGCCACCATCTTAACTCAACCGAAAAATGCTGTGATTAAACAATACAAAGCACTATTCCAAATGGAAAATATCCAGCTAGATTTCACCGATGAGGCCCTAAATGCAATCGCTAAAAGAGCCATTGATGCCGGCACGGGCGCTCGCGCCCTACGCATGATCCTTGAAACCGTCATGCGTGAACTTATGTTCAACTGCCCATCCGATCCAACAATTGATAAAGTGGTTTTCGACAAAGAATGCATCACTGACAACGTCCCACCAAAAATTAGTCATAACAGGGAATTTATCGCTTAACACCAATGAACGAAATTGTCCGTTCTTGAAACGACTCGAAAAGGGCGATGCTGGCTTTATGCAGTGCTGCTTCCGCAAAACCCTGTGGAGGCACAACTCCTTTTTTCTTTATGATCTGAGTGAAAAATGCATCTGATCCGGCGGCCCCAACAGAACCTGTTTGTACATCTTTCGGACCACAGGAAGACAACACAAAGAAATCCCCTTTTTCCCAAGGAAGAACAATTTCTTGAAAAACAGTTTCCTTAGAGGTCCCTATAAATGGATTTTCTCTATTTACCCTATCAGCTGTCTGATTGCTGAAATCAACTTTAACTAAATCCCCATAACCACAGCTGATATGACGCAGTAAATTTTCTTCGGGCAGTACAATGAGATAATTCAATGCAAATATCTGGCCCGTATTCTGATTCATAATCAATTTATTTAATTTTTCCACTAGTTCAACAGGATGAAGCGTAGAAGCCCATAAAGAGCGAACCATCCCTTCAAGAAGAGCCGTATAAATAATCCCTCCCCCTCCTTTCATCCCTGATTCAACAGTAATTATTCCATAGCCAGAACCGGGAAAAGAGAAAAAATCATAAAAATTTCCATAAAAACTAAAGCCTTTATGGACCTTAAGACCTATCTCAATCCCCTTCCAAGTCGGCAAGAGTTTTGGAGAAAGCATCCCTTGAGCACTACGCAAATCCTTTAAAAGATCTGCCAGCTGATCTCCAAACGATTTTTCTTTTTGAAAAAGACTTGAGTTAAGATAGTTCAACACATCTGTAATAAAATCGACAACATCTTGATAACGATCATTCGGGTTAAGTTGTAGCGCCTTATTCAAAATCTTCTGCAATCCCTTCGGCACCAAAGAGAGGTTCACATGCCCTTGAGACAACTTTCCTAATACGAGCTCGTACATAATAATCCCAAGAGAATAAATATCAGATGGATAAGAAACTGATTCAGGATCTTCCCTCTGTTCAGGACTCATATAGATTGGTGTGCCAATCAATCGCTGCTGTTTAGGAGACTGTGCAGACTCCTCTTCTGTAAGTAGCTGAGCGATGCCAAAATCGATCACCTTGATGTGCCCTTCATCGGTAATTAAAATATTTTCCGGTTTAAGGTCACGATGGATCACACCATGAGTATGAAGATGACAAAGAGCATACGCGACATCGAGAACGATCCTCAATGCCTCTTTAAGCGATATAGGAGTCTCTAGCAACATTTCTCGAATAGAAATCCCCCGAACAAACTCCATAGCAATGTATAATCCCCCCTTCCACTCTCCATGCCCATAAAGCCTCACAATATTGGGGTGATTTGTCGTCGCAATAATCTCCGCCTCATTCAGAAAACGTTGCATAACTTCGGGGTTAGAAAGAAAATGACTAGAAAGCACCTTAATTGCAGTCGATTCCTCAGTATCTGGGCGAACACCTAAATAAAGAATACTCATCCCCCCAACAGCAAGAAGCCTTTCTATTTTATAAGGGCCAATCAACTGAGGAATTGGAACGTTGGTCTGGGTAGAATAAGAGTGCGGAGCCCCATGAAGAGTCGGCTGCTTATGAAAAAGATCATCGAACATATTAGATTACAAAATTTCGAGAATTCTCACACCTAAAGAATCGCCAATTTGCAACAGTTCGCCATGAGCGATCTTTTTACCATGAACAACCAAATCAATACCCGACTCCGGGTGAATGTTGATATCCAGCATATTTCCTGGCTGTAATTCTAAGAGTTGTCTAATAGACATCTGAATGCGCCCAATTTCAACGACAACGGGAAGAGGGATATCTTCTAACGTCTTTGGACGATTGTTTTCTTCGTTGACTTCTGTATTTAATGATTCTTCTCCTTCCCCCTCACCATTCCCTACATCTTGCTCTGAATCATTCACCGAAGGAGTCTCGGCCTCTCCCGCATTCAATATTCCGCTATCAAAATTATCTAAATCAAAATCGGTAATTTCATCCTGATTATTTTCTTTATTTTCATTCGAAGAGTTATCCATGGTTGTATTAACCTCATAGTACAAGGGATGTTCAAGAATTTTTAAACTTCCATGCTTAATTCTAGCACGAAAAAATGGAGTGCCGGCAATCGTTAGCATCACCCGTTCTTTTCCTTCACCTGCGGACAAAGAACAGTCGTTGAGAACAACAAAATCCCCTGGCACGATTTTTTTTAATTCATTAGTCGAAAGAGCTAAATGCCCGACTTCAAGGTGAACGGTTGTTTCAAGAGAATCCAGCATTGGACTATCAGAAACTCCTGAGGTATTTTTATGATACTGAGCCCACGATCTTCTAAACTCAGGTGAAAGAAAAATTCGACCATAAAGAAGGGTCTCGCCAATCTTAATCGAAAGATCCATACAAAGAGATGCCGTATCGGGAAGCGTCTCTTTATCACTCAAAGCAACTGAAAGTTCTTTGCTCGGATTTATTTGCTCAAACGCATGCACAGTTTCAACTGCAAGAAAACGATAAAAAGTAGACAAGAAATCAGCTTCGATACTGCCTGCTGAGTGAGATGAATCTTTTGTCAATAAAAGCCCAACAAGAACTGCAATCTGTTCTTCTGGCATCGCCCACCAAAGAGATCCACTCAATGGAACGACATCTAAAGCAATCCCCCGAACTCCAGTGCCAAGTCCAGAAAGAAGTTCCTCTTTAGAACGCCATTGCCACTCGCTTGGCTGAATAACAAATTCCTGAAGCTCAAAATGTTGCGCAATAAGATTGCTAAACTCATCCCAAGAGAATGGAGGTGGCGACCCCATCAGAGGTTTTTCATCCAAACGAAAAAGATCCTCAGGAATCTGCCTTAACCATCTTAATGGCTGTTCTGGTAACTGTGTACTTGCATGCATATTTTCTCTTTATACTATTCCTTTGTTATAACGGAAATTATACTTTTTGATCGAGCTAAAAAATATATTCCCCAGCAATATCGCGCAATCCCTGGTTTCCAAGAACATGAAAAACGCGTAATTTATTTAACGTCACAGGAGAGAGCTGGCCGATGGGAAGATAAACAATTTTTTTACCAAAACGACGAGCGTAACCTTTCAACGCCGTCCGCGGTGGCTTATTGGCCACATAAGTGATCAAAGGATAAATCGAATAGTCAATCGCAGCCATCAATAACACTTCACTTCTCGAACGGCACTCAAAATAGTCGGGATCATTCCAGACGTCATACATGCGTCTCGGAGGATATGACATCATAAATCCTCCATACTCACATCGGCTAATCCCCGGTCCAACGACATTATCCTGAAGCGGAGTAGCATAAAATGCCATATCAGACTCCTGGTTGTGCTCTCCTATCCATGTGGTATTCCAGGAATATTTGCTCGATAAAGCCCCTTTTTCTTCAATCTCATCTTCATCAAAAATCATCACGACAGAACCGACTCCACCAGGAGGTTTCCCTTTAGCCTTTACATAAAGTTTTTTATCATGCCAATGACGAATCGTTTCCCGTGTATCAATCCCTTCCTCAATGCTAGTAGTAAAAGGGATTGTCCTCGAAGATTCGTCCGACAGCAGCTGAGTTCCTTTTTTCTTAAGAAAATCTCCAAAACGCTCAATAATAACATCCTCAGGAGGATAGGAACAAATACTAAATGGACTCGGAGGTTTAAAGCGTTTCTCTGCCCTATCTTTATGTCGATGTTGGGTGAGGATGCTTTTAGGATTTTTTCCTTTAAGGTGAAAGCGAATGACTTTACTATGCTTCCAGATATCGCCGACGGACAAATTAAGTTCCGGAAGAGAATCGATATTGCGACGCAAAGGATATTCCGTAGCAAGAGCCCACGCCTCATAGGCATAGTTATGATCGACACATCCTTTTGCAGCGCTCAGAAGCTGAAATAAGTCGGGCATCAAACGACCGCGAACCAAAGCGTAATTGCGCACAAATTTCATTAAATTGCGCATATGATAACCAGGAAAAGAATTCCCAGTTTCCTCGATATACTTCTCTGCCGCCTTTTTAAAGAGTCCATAGATGATTTTTTGTCTATCAGGAAGAATCCCATCACGCAAAGATTCACCACGAGCGATTTCATACTGATGCGACACCCATCCGCATTCAGCCATCACATCCCGACACGAAGACTCACTTAAAGTACAAAGTTGAATGTGATTTCTCAATGCATGCTTGAATGGAGGAAAAGAAGAACAATCAACTAAAGCAAGGACACTATCGATATGGGCCATTCCACCAACAAAGAGAATGCGATCATAAGAAAGAGATAGCTCTTTCAAACGCTTAGCCATATACAGCTCTCGCTCGTGATCGATGGAACTCTTCACAAACCTTTTACAGGCCCCATAATAGTTTTTCAACCCAATACGCTGGACTGCATAAGGATCGGGCAAGTCATCATGAAAATCGGGATAACGCTCCACATCTAAATCGATACACCACGCGGGGATCTGCATTTCCAATGCCGATCTCAAAGCTTCAAAGCTAGCATCGCATGGTTCACACATATAATAAAGTGATGAACCATCCCTCACACCACTGACGACAACACTGATGTCTGGAAGACGAGAAGCTCCATGAAGAAACTGAAGCTGCATAGTCTCAGGAAGCTCCACAGCAACACAATCGGGTTTCAATGCATCAAAAGCCAGACGTACTTGAGCTGCCATTTCCATATTATAATGAAGAATAGGAACAGCCCACACATTCCCTTTATGGATATAAAATGGTTCCTGCTTATCTGCCTGCATCATATCACATAGGTAAGAGCTTCATCACCTAATGTCATGACAATAGCCTGTTGCAATAGACTGCTGCTATTGCTCTCATTGCCATTAAAACTCTTAATCCTCTTAGCAGCATACCGCGCAATATTAATCCCGTCGCGTACTGTGTAATTCTCATTGCCAGCATGAGCACGCTGAAGAAAATTCACCACATAATCCAAAATATAACCATCGAGAAAAGGAAGATTCTCATGTAAAATACGCCGTTCCTCATCAGCTTCAGGGAAATCGAGATAAATTTGAGGTTGTAAGCGGCTATGGATGTATTCTGGGATTTCAAATGTCGATGCATCATCATTCATCGTCACACAAATGCGAAAATCGGGACTCGCCGAAACCTTCAATCCAGCGACAATCGATTCGATATAACGTCGTGTGTCGAGAAGAGGAGCAAGCGATGCCCAAGATTTTTCACTCATCCGATTGGCCTCATCCAAAATGCACACGCCGCCACGAATCATCGCTGTCACCAATGCAGAAGCGACATATCTAATCCCTCCCGACTTATCAATCACAGGAGTAATCAATAAATCCTCAGGACGAGTATCCATCGTACACTGAAAAATATAGACATCTTTATTCAACTGTTTTGCCGCAGCATAAGCCAATGTTGTCTTTCCAACTCCAGGCTTACCCACAAGCCTCGGATTCAAAGGAATATCCGCATCATCAACCACAAGCCAAGCGGCAAGCAACTGCTCTAACACATCTCGCTGTCCTATCCATGAAAAATCAAACTTATCCGGAAATCCCAACGCAATCTCCACCCCTTGAATGTTTACTCGACTTTCATGTTCACCTGATAAAGAATCTTTCATTCATCTCTCCTAATTGAGGGTTAAGGGCTAAGAGCTTTGTCGGAACCATACATTAAACCAGCCTGCGCAATATTCTCCCGAGCATTAGGGAATAATAACTCCATTTCTTCCAACAGCTTACTCACCTGGCGACGCATCGAATTCTGACCAACAGGACAACGACACATAATACGCTTAAAACCATAATGTTCAGCAAAAGCTACGATCTCCTTTTCCGGAACGTAGATAAGCGGACGAATGATCGTCACCCCAAAATGCACCATCGGCACCTTAGGGAGATTAGCAGCAAATTCAGCTTTATGCAACAAATTCATCAAAAGAGTTTGGACACTATCATCGCGATGATGACCAAAAGCAATCGTCTCTACACCAACGCTCTTCGCAGCATCAAAAAGCAAGCGACGCCGCTCTCTTGAGCAGCTGTAGCACTCCAATGTCTCCAACTTTTGAGTCGATTCGCGAACGATAAGGGGTACCTCGAGCTGATCGCACACGCGCTGCAAATAACCGGTAGTGATTCCAGCACCACAAGAGAAAGCTCCTCCGACATGCAAAGCATAGAGCTCGAAAGGAGGAACTCCCCTGCCAGAAATTGCTTTTAGCATAAAAAGAAGCGCTAAGCTGTCTTTGCCTCCACTAAGAGCCACCCCAAGCTTAGCAACGCCATCGAGCATTTGAAAATCAAACAATGCCTTGCGAACCTGACTTTCTAAACGCTTGCCTATCCCCGTCCATGGAGGCCGAGCTATTGGAACTTCAACTATCGTATTCATAATACGATGTAGTCTACCAAAAAAACACACCACTGTCAACAATAAAAAAACACTCCCAAATACATTTAAAAAGGCTTTTTCATAAAAAAACACAGAAAAACAAAAATGCTCTTGTGCGAAAAACACCATTTTTGCTATAAACAATGCTCATCTGCTGGCATAGCTCAATTGGTAGAGCACCCGACTTGTAATCGGACGGTTGTGGGTTCAATTCCTACTGCCAGCAATCTTGTCCCTTCGCTAGGGGGTGTCGCATAGTGGCAATTGCAAGGGACTGTAAATCCCTCGACTCACGTCTCCGTTGGTTCGAGTCCAACCGCCCCCATTTAAGGGACTCCGTCCCTTAAAAATCCCTGCCAAAGGGTCGAAGACCCTCTGGACTCCCATTACGTAAATAACTTTTAGATCTAAGCTTGTTAATTAGGAAAAAATTAAATTTACTTACGTCTATTTACCCTCCATTAAATTCAAATCAAACCAAACTCTGTTACAGTATAGCAGCATTTAAAGAATTATAAATTAAAAACCAAATAGTCAAGAGATAACCATGATCAATCGCCCAAGCATTCCAAAAGAAATAGAAAGAAAAGTACTGATTGAAGCAGGTCATCGTTGTGCAATCTGTAAATATACACGTATCGAAATCGCACACATTATCCCATGGGCAGAATCCTCTGATAATTCTTTCGAAAACTTAATAGCCCTTTGCCCCAATTGTCATGACCTTTATGATAAAGATAAAAAAATCGACAAAATATCCATGCTGACTTATAAAAATAACCTTGCTGTTCTTAATCAACGGTATGGAGATTTTGAACGCCGAATTTTGCAACATTTTTTTGACAACCCAAATGAATCCCAAATTGTCTTATGGGAAAGAGACTTGGATGTTTTATTCCTCGTTAAAGACGGTTTATTAAAACCTCTCGATCGGAAGTATGCGAATATAATCAATTTTCCCCCAAAAGACTATTTGCTTACAGAGGAAGGAAAGGCACTAATTGATTCGTGGAAAAAAAATCACTGTTTAAAGTAAGGATTGGGGTCAAAGATAGGGAGAAGCCTTCTTAGCTTGTTTGATAGATTCTTCGTAGCTTTGAGCGCCTTGTTTGAGCACCTTGAAGGTTGGCTTCTCCAAATAGGACCGGGGTCAGACCTGACATTCTAACCGCCACAAATATTTTAGGATATCTTACACTTCATAAAAGAATGTCAGACCTGACCCCATTTTTAACAATCATACCCTTTTCATATAGGCATGCCATGCTTTAATTTTATCAAAATTAAAGAATGAAAAGAGTGCCATCGCATACCAATCGGTTGTATCCGCTTCAATTCGGATTCTTTTTACACCTTGTTGTTGTAGCTTAGTTAGCTGCCATTTTAATAGTGATTGTAAATCTGTGCCGCCGAGCCAACCAATTTCATAATCAGTAGTAGAAATCGAATGCAATAAAATATAACCCCCTTTGCTAATCGCACTAAGCGTTAAATCAGGCGAATCTATTAATAAATGTCCCTGCCACTCCTTCCAAGTTAGTGCAACTACTGGATTGGCTAAATGCGTTGCTTCATAATTAATTTTTAATATAGTAAAAAAAATTTCTGGCTCTTCATTCAGCACCTCTTGAAGTGATTGAACGTACGATGGCACATCTACATGTTCCAATTGTGTGAGCAGACATTTAATCGAGAATATCTTCATATATGTTTTACGAAATAACTGAAATCCTTCCTCTATAAGTACTGGAATCACTTGATCGTCTTCCCAACACGCATAAATGACTTTATCCTGTGGTACGATGTGGTGTGTTAAATAGGCTACTGGAAAATCCCCTATTAAACGCACGTATTTCGCTGTTGGATGAAAACTATTAATCCAACGCACACCAATGCCACTAACCTCGCCTTCTCGGACTGCAAAAAATACTTCATCTTGAAAAGGCACTTTTTGAAGTGCATGCTCCAATCCTGACGTAAGTGAATAATTTTTTAACTCTGTTGCTCGTATGATTTGCATTTCATATTTCTCCTAATGCCTCTTTCCATCTAGCATAGTTCAAAATAAAATGCAGACACTTTTCTGAAACTATCGCTTAAACTTAGTGTGATACCGCATTCACTAGCCATTTCTGTAAAAGCTTTTTGCCAGCTTTCCGGCGGTTCTGGCAATACTGTTGGTAAAGGGTGTGTATTACGTGCCTTAAAAACTCTCTGCAAAGTCTGTTTAAAGACTTGGAGTTGTTTATTTTCTGGTCTTAATAGCAAAATCAGATCGATCAGGTCCTTTGCGCGAGTGTTGATTCTATCCCGAGGCAGGGTATAGGAGTGCAATTTTTCAGCGAATTGTTGCTCTAGTGATATCATGGGGATGATAGGAGCGTTAATGCCGCAAAATCCTAACCAATTTTCTCCGGCGATCTTTTCCACTTCGTTAATGAGAAAATCGCCCCCCACATCGAGATGAAAGTCTACAAATGGCCTACTATTTATAATTACAGTGACATTGTGTCTTGAACCCCCATAGGGAGCATTTTCAATATCCGTTTGAGGTTGGCCGATTTGATAGATAAAATGATCATTTAAATTGACCCTGGCAAGTATTTGCAGTTCTTGTAAAATCCAATCGCTCATAGGCTCTTTGGCATTGCTCACACGTTTGAAGCAAGTTAAATCAAGATCTTTTGTGGCACGGGCTTGTGTGATGCGTAATTCCATTGCATACCCGCCCTTTAAGAAGAAAGAGGATGGTTCTTGTGTGATAATCCTAGCCAAAAGACGATCGAATGCTACTTTGCGACGAAGACGGTGAATGTTTTCACCTGTATTAACGGAGCGCGTTTGAAGGTTTGCCTCCAATTGCTTGCGAAATTCTGCCGCGTTTCTAAGATTTAAGCTCATGAGTTTGTCCGTAAGTTGAGATTATAGAGAGAATGGAATGCGGACCATGAAAATAAACATTTCTTAATCCTGAAGAAGGATCGTATCCAGTAGTATCTTGAGCAAATGCTATCCCAACCAGATAAGGGGTGTCGTTGACAAATTTCCAAAGTCCACTGCCGCTTAGTCCTTCAAAGGATGTTATAGCCTTTCTTCGCGAATTTCTAATTTCATATGTATGATTGCTGACAGGACATGTGATGTAGTCTCTATCAGGCAATTGTCTGTAGTTTGAAGCAACAAAGGCGTAGGGGCCAACATGCAATTGGCATATCTTGCGGTCATCTGAAAAGAGGGGCTCGATACCTCCTAAAGAGATTAAAGCGTCCTGTAGAGAAAAACTCACCGACTCTTCTGATATTTTATAGAAATCTTTATAGATTTTCAGCATATCAATGATCTCTTGTGTAGGAAGGACGATAGCCAAATCTTTTGGATTATTTGTATAAACATCGCCCAATGTCCTCGCATCAAGAGCTAGGTCCCATTCTAATACAGTAAAATTTTTGGGTGAAAGAGCGGGATATTCTCTTCGTAAATTATCAAACCGCAATAACAAACTCACTATCTTTGCTCGGCGCAATGCTCTACCTATATGTCCTGCAGTCAGTAAAAAGTATTGCGATTTATGTCGACACAGCACCGCTGTTCCGAATCCTTGCTCTCCTAAAGAAAGTCCAATTGTATAAGGTTCAACGATTCTTCCAAAATTTGCAAGTTTGTCATTGGCTTGTGTCCAGACATCATCGATTGCCGTAGCAATGATTTCACGTATTTCCTGAGACTCAGTGAAAGTCAGAAGGTGTTCCATCTCCTGAATAGTTGCAAGCCCCTTAATTAACGATTTTTGAATTGTAAGATCAAGAATTGCTTGTTCAATTTGCTCATTTTGAGTTGTACCTTTCTGAATTATATCAGCTAGCGTTCTTAGCGGGGTAGTGACGCGGTACCCTTGTCGGTTCTCTATTTCGGCTTGTGGAATTTCGTTTACAAAGTGCAAACAAAGATTCTTTGGGATTTTGGTGTTCTTTCTGAAATTTTTAAGCACCGACATGTGAAGTTTAGGAGAGGCAACATCGCTAATTCCATGAATTTCAAGTGCAGTTTCATGTGACCAAATGCCTTGTGGGTTACCCTGCTTGTCCATGCTCCATAAGGTCCAGAGTGCAAGCTCCGGGCGTGAGGTGACAGGATAATATGAAAGTCTGTAAACACCTCTAATATTTTCTTTGCACCACTTTCCAGCGCGCAATTTGCGTTGAAAATTCGCGCGCAAAAAGCCACATTCTTCTGCTTGTCGGCTCGTAAAATATCCCTGTTGACGCTCGGCTATCTGTAGAAGCTTGCTTTCTTTATCCATATTCATATGTTATCAAAAACATAACATTTATGCAATATATTCGTTTATTTTACATGAAAGTTATGCTTTTGATAACATTTACGTAATCTGAGCTTGGCTCTGCCGGAAATCAATGGTTGTACTTGATCTGTCCCGTCGAGCTTGGATATGAGCAGGGATTGGGATCAAGCCTAGCATTCTGACACCCTCAACACGACTCTTTAAAAATGACTCTTCCTCTCAATAAAAATTAAGCATGTGCAATCAACTCATCAGTTGGAATCCTATTTCAGAAAAAATAATATTGCTAAATGTCAGTAGTAATCCTATAGCAAATTCAATAAACACAGAAAATAGAATAATTTTTAATTCTAGTGCTGTATCATCAGTTGACATTAATAGCAATCGAACCAAGGTATTGTACAACACTTCTCATATTAACTGTTATGATTTCTACAACGAAAAATACAAGAAAAAATTAAGAGAGTATGGAGGACAAAGGTCTTTACGCATGCACAACCGATCTTTAGAATCCATAAATAATTATTCACAAGTAGTAGGTTTTATAGAGTTTACAATTACTGGAGTGACAGGTTTCTTCATTCATGGATTTATTTTTGATAATGGTCTAATAACTGATTTAGGAAAAGGTGTTTGCCCCAATGATATACAACTGGTATGTTTGTATTAAGTAAGAAACCTAAACGCTCCAATTGTCAGATTTATGACGTCTTAAATACAATATGTTTTAGAAAATTAGAACATTACGCACGAAAAAAAAAACAAGCACTAAAGGTCTCTTTGATAGAGACCTGCAACAGAAGCAACCAAAGTTCTCAATTTTTCAAATCTAACTAAATTAGGTTGTTTACTCGCGCATGGACCTTGTTTTAGATTTTCAATTAAGTTCAAATTTTTAAGCAGTTCCATCGTAGTCAGAGTCAAGCAAGAACATTGCTGATTATCTTTTATAGCAGCAGTCCTAATCCTATGAGCTTGAAGCACTCCATTAATTTCTTCCAAAAAATTCACTATCTCAAAAGTTGTTTTTTGTAACACCAACAATCCTGTATAGAGGTTTTTAAGCGATGCCACAGCTTTTTTCTGCAAATAATATTGTTCTTCATCGGTTTTTCTCAAGTTAAAGGCACAAAATAAAGAGACACAAGCTTCCTCCGCTGTATCTATTAGTTTTAAAACTTGCCATGAGTTTTGATTCATATTTTCTATACGTTTTTGTTTAATAAATCGAGGCCAAAAATAAAACCAACCGGATAGTGCCACTGTTACAGTTAACAGAAAATTAGCTACTGCTATCCCTGCTTGAACTTGTTCGGGTGAGGGGAGATACTTCATATCGGACATTATTAAACTCTTCTTTAATCATTTTAACAACTGAACTCTTGTTTTATAACCAAGCAACAAATTACCAAAGTTGCAACACACTCAAGCAGCAGCCTGCCATCCCTTTTTTGTGTCCTTAAAGACCAGTTGATTTTCGCTTTCTTCCCCCTCTAATCTAGATATCTCTCTTAGGATTTTTTCAATCTCTCCACTAGGATCATTAACGCGACTTCGATAAAGAAGCCTTAAAAGTGATTCAGGCGGTTTAGGAATTTTTATTTTCCCCGTTTCCCATCGACGAAGTTCTTGTTCACTTATACCCAATAATGCGGAAAGAACTTTTTGAGACATTAGCATTTCATTTCTTAAAAATCTAATCTCGTCGCCCGACAAATCTCTACGATTTGATATAAGGAACATACCGATAGCTATATGTAATCCATCAACATCGTGCACAGAGACTGCTTTTCCTAGTGGAGTTTCAATAATATTGAATCCATTTACTAGATAAACATTGCTCAAACCACATTCTTTGTATTGATATTTGGTTTTGTTCATAATTACCCCTGTTTTTATATTACTGTTACAACAGTTATTGATTCTTCATCGTTAAAGACCACTACCACCTGGACATTTCTTCCACAAGTGAAATACTTTAATTTGATTCTCCAACAGCCGTGTTTATCTAACGTAGGCCCATTAACGCCCTCTCCATGCCTTAAAACATCATAGATCTGCCGTTGTGTGGCTTTTCTTTGATGCGCTCGATCTTCAGCGTGTTTGCACAGAAAAAAACTTTTTCAGATTTTTTTGCTAGATTACGTATCTTTGCAACAGCTTCCTCTAAGGTAAATGGTTGGTTCAGCATTTTAAATGGAATTTTCTTACCCACTCTCTCTCCTTAGTGATAATCGATATCTCTGTACCTGTCAATATGATAGGTGAAAATGACTGTTTTTGTCAAAATGTATGATCATTTTACAGCAACTCTCACTAAAAGTGGAAATTGCTGATCTTCTCTCTTTTAGCTAAACATTTAATCAGCTTGTTGCTATATTTTGTGAGGTATTGCAGCTCAATATCTATGTCTATAATAAAATTTCAAAAATACGAACGACTTTTATAAGGATTACGAATATGCGCGGTTCAATTTTCCAAAAAAAACATTTATTCTTACTTGGTATCTGCTTTCTCACTCTTTTTCAGGGCCTATACGCAGGAGAAGATGATGGAGAGAGTGTTTATTTTTACAAAGGAATTCCAGGGTGCGGTTGTTTTTCACACTGCTCTTGCCTTAATGCCTCACAAGACAATACCAATCACCCCCGAAGCCCAGAAGATCTCGTTTGGCATACCTTTGTCAAAGAAGTCATGAAAATTCGAAAAGTAGGTCCCTGCCTCTTATATACAAATATGGATTTATATCGTGCTCTTGGATATTATTCAGATCATGATCTTGCTATGCTAAGTGAATATCTCAATGCGGTCCCTAAATTTAAAAAAATCATAATAGACGTAGGTAATGATGCCCTTAAATCAACAAAATCCTTCTATCCTTTACCGAAGGAGTCCAAAAAATACCAAGAAGAGACTGCACGCATCCAAGCAGAAATGGCAGCAGCTCTAGCCATTATTGAGGGAATACCATCTGCAATTATTCCTCTTTACAAAAACATCTTATCCAAATGTACCCACAATGAAAGCTATAACCTTGCCCTTATTTACAACGGAGGTCTCATCGATTTTCTTTCTGGCGATTATGAAGATTCTCTTAATAAAATAAGTACATTCATTGCTTTTGCTGAAACGAGCTATCATCGGGAAAGTTTATTGCAGTCGGAAATTTATCAAAAACAAGGAGAGTCCTATTTAGAAGTTGGACGCTATCACCAAGCTATAGAAGCCTTAACAAAAGCTATTGAGAAAGACCCCAAAAATAAACAAGCCTATTTTGGGCGTGCTAACGCCTATTTTGAAACGGGAAATTTCGATCAAGCAATCCATGATTATCTAGCTTCAGAGATAGCCAAAGAAATTAAAAACATAAAATCTAACGTTTCCACAGAATTCAGTTCTGCCATCTTAACTGGATTAATGGAAGGTGGAAAAGAAGCCGCACTTAATTTTGCTCCATCACTTTGTCATTCAGCCTACGGACTTGGAGAATGTTTGTGGACATTTGCACAGAATCCTGTTGAGGCAACAATCAATTTCTCTAATGTGTGTTATGAGGTAGGACAGACCATTGTAGACACTATTAAAAGCATTGATCAAGAAAAATTAGAAGAAATTTCAAGTGAAGTACACGAATTAGCACTGAAATTTGATAGCCTGAGTGACACTGAAAAAGGACAATCGATCGGGTATTGCATCGGGAAATATGGTGTAGACATTTTTGCTGGAGGAGCTGTCGTCAAATCTGTATCGGCAGTAAAAAAATTAAAAGACACCAATAGACTTTGCAATCTAGAAGCGTTAGCTACATCAGAAACAAATAAACAGATCATCACAACATCTGCAATCAAGCATGCAGACAACAGGGAAGCATTTTTCAAAAATGTAAAAATTCATCAGGATAGACAAAATAAGCACATTCCAGGAAAGCATAATTATGAAGTAGGGAAAAGTATTTTTGAACACAAAACCCCAGAGAAACTCGTAAGGGAATTTGCAGGAAAAGGCACCCCACTAGGAAATCGCCTTCCTGGCACCATTGATTATCGAGAACGAGTAGACTTTAAAGAATTTATTGGTTATCATATAAATGAAAAAACTGGAATTAAAACGCCGACTACTTGGGGCGAAATTCGTTACTCAAAAAATGGCGCACATATTGTTCCTGCATTCCCAGAATAATAAAGGTGTTTTATGATTATAGATATAGTAAATTTAAGGCTTTCAGCCCAACGTGGGTTATTATATAATTCCTTTCCTGAATTGCGAGCGGTTTGCGTAGAGTCTTCAGAAAACCTCATTTACGTATGTTTTTATTGTGATGGTAAAATTTCCGAAGAAAATAATGAACTTTGTGAATGTGTTCTTGATGATATTATGGCCGATTTCTGTAACATGGGAACAAAAGAAGGAGTGGAAATAAAATTTGAAACCCCAATTATTCGTTTAGATTACCCCAAAAAAATGCCACTAAGAGGTTGTTGGGTTTATTACCGACATGAAGATTCCAGTCGTTATGTCGATTAGAAGCATTATTTTTATCTTTTCCAAGGAATAAATTTTACACATATGAACCCTTATCAATTTTACATTTCAATACAAAAAGCTCTGTTGGATGCCATTGAACGATGTTACAAATTTTTCACCGACATGAAACTTTATATAAGTAAAAAAAAACAAAGACTTTTTCATTTTATGGGATTTAAATCCATTAATAATGAATGTCAGAGCACGCCTGTTTATCGAGAACGAGTAGATTTTAAAGAACTTATCGGATACTACATACAAAAACAAAATCCTACAATTCAATTTCCAACAACCGAAGGAATTATTCATTACGGCAAAGGAGGAGCTCATATTATACCTGCATGTCCAAACGTTGCAGAGGCCATTATGAAAACATCTAATGAAAATTTACTTATTTCAGCTATGGGCAGTTTATGTGGGGCAATTACTCCTAATTTAAGAAAAGCATCTGTGGCGTTAGTTGAAAACACGATTGTCTTACATTTATACTATGCCAAATCTCCTTCTGAAGAAGAGATCGACTTATCCGAATGTGCCGCCAGTGAAATCGTAGCAGACTTTCCTGCAGCAATGATTGATTGTCAAATAGAAGTCGTAGAAATGCCAACAAAAATTACTGTTACGGACCTTCTAGTTTATTCACGATATGAACCCTCAATCAAAATTAATGAATGAAATCATCAACATCGCTAGTAAGCATTTTCTGTTCGGTCCAAAAGGCTTTACTTGGAAACGTAACTCCCAATTTAAGAGCAGTGTATGTTTTGGTTGAAGATGGTATTTGTGGTATTATTTTTTATTATGATCATCCATTATCAGAAGACGAAGAAGAACTTGCTAGCCTTGCTGACACAGAATTCATCGCAGATTTCCCTTCTCCAGAATACAAAACGAGTTGCACTATAGAAGTAATACCATACCCCACGCCAATTCCTAAACACGGGTATTGCGTTTATGAACGTTACGAAAAGAAATCCCCTCGGTAGTTATAACACGTGAATTGGAAAATCATAGTTACAAAATACCCTGAAAAGATACACCCCAATGGCCGTGTAGTCTATAGTCGGTATGGAGAATTACCAAAAAATATTTCTCTAAACATTTAATCGAGTTGTTGCTATCTTTGGTGGAGTGCTGTCATTTTTGTAAGAGCGTGGGTGTTTCAATGAGAGAGAATCATGGGACAATGGTGGGACGCTTAACAGCAATAAATGACAGCTTTCCACATGATCAGCAACAGAACGAATGATCGTAAGGCATTAAAACTGTTGTTGTAGAGATTGTGGGCAATTGTGGCTTTTAATAGGACGTACGGTCGAAGACCCTCTGGACTCCCATTACGTAAATAACGTTTAGATCTAGGCTTGTCAATTACACAAACTGTAATAAACTAGGTCACAAGAGGATATCATGTTATCTCTAGCACTTATGACAACACTAAATACAAGCACATTACCTCCAATAGGCTATGGAACTTGGCCTTATAAAGGAGAAGAATGCACAAAAGCTGTAGAGGAGGCGCTAGACATGGGCTATACAATCCTCGATACGGCTACTTTTTACAATAATTTCGAAGCAATCGAGAAAGCAATTAGAAGCAAAAATCGAGAAGAATTAACCATTATCTCAAAAGTATGGCCTACCAATCAATCACCTGCTGATTTAAAAAAAGATCTTAAAGACTCGCTCCAAAGATTAAATACTCCCTACATTGATATCTACCTACTTCATTGGCCAAATAGCTCAATTCCAATAAGAGAAACTCTTCAAGCCATGGAGGAGGCTCGAAAGGCTGGAATGATCCGTGAGATCGGTGTCAGCAACTTTACAGTTAATCACCTAAAAAAAATTTTAGAATTAGAAATCCCTATTTCCTGGAATCAGATCGAAATAAGCCCTCAATTTTATGACCCGGAGCTGCTAGCTTTCTGCCATGAACACAAGATCGGGGTGCAAGCCTATAGTCCTATTGGTAGAGGGAATCTAATTAATGATCCCGTACTTACACGCCTCGCATCAAAATATGGAAAAGTACCCGCTCAGATCGCTTTGCGCTGGGTTCTTCAACATCATGCTTTGCCTATTCCTGGAACAAGAAATCCTCAGCATATGGCAGAAAATCTTGCTGTTTATGATTTTGAACTTACTCAAGATGAAATGGAAGAAATCAATGCACAAGCAAAAAACGGAAAACGTAATCGCGTTACTATTGAAAAAAAACTCGATTATTTAGATGAATTTGATTTTACTTATGAAGAATGTTGGCCAAACAATGAAAACAAAGTGTTGTCAAAAAATGAAGCCTTAACAGAAGCCGCCAATCATTACATCGAAATCCTTAACGAAATTGGAAAACCTAAAAACAATTACCAATCAGAAGCAATACTGCCTTTATGTACCGATAAATGTAGAAAGGTGCGTAATGGGAAATTGCTTTTCGAGGGAAAAGAATTTTTTGCTGCTCAACTCGACTCCGGAAAACAATGGCTAGGAACTTGGTCGATCCATGTAGAAGAACTACTTATATCAGAAAACGATCAGGCAGTAACCATTCGTTATAAACTTTCCACAGAAAAAGAGGGAAATTTGATGATTATCGTTATCCTCTACTTCGATTCAAATTACCTAATTAATGAAATAAATGAAGTTCACAATAAATTAGAATGAACAAAAAAATTCAATTATAATGAGAACACAATGAATAAGACAATCGTGCACCAAAAAGAAAAAAAACTGGTTGGAATCAAAATAAGAACCAACAACAGAACTGAAGCTGACCCACTAAAAGGCAAAATATTCCCCTGCATTCAGAAATACTTTCATCAAAATATCGCCCAAGAAATTCTTCACCGCTTGCATCCTGGAACAACTTATTGCGTGTATACAGAGTATGAAAGCGACTACACAGGTGATTACACCTACTTTATTGGAGAAGAAGTCTCTTCACTAGCAACGATACCAACAGGGCTGGAATCACTTATCATTCCAGCACAGTCCTACGTAAAATTTACAAATGGACCAGGTCCTATGCCCGAAGTCATTCGAAAACCCTGGCAAGAAATCTGGCAAATGACACCAAAAGATCTTGGCGGTAAACGCAATTATATTGCTGATTTCGAAGTCTATGATGAACGCGCAAGCGACCATCAAAATATCGTATTGGACATTTACATTGGGATTATACCAAACGTGTTTTAGTTTTAACAAGAGGATCATCATGTCATATAAAACAGCCACACAAGCAAGTTATCAAGCTACTGCAGAAGAATTCGCTCGCAATGTTGCAGATTTAGCTCCGATGGAATCGATTCAGAAATTCGCCGGTCTGCTCCCTCCTAAAGCTAAAATCATCGATATCGGCTGTGGATCAGGTAGAGATGCTAAAATTTTTACAGAAATGGGACTTTCTGTGTTAGGAGTTGATTTTTGCGAAAACCTCATTGATATTGCAAAAAACAATGCACCTTTAGCTAAATTTGAAGTGTTAGATATTGAAACAGCAACATTTGCTCCGGCTTCTTTCGATGGGGTTTGGGCCTGCTGTTCTCTTCTACATATTCCCAAAAAAACACTGCCAGATGTTTTAAAAAAGATCTACTCCATGCTGAAAGAGGGTGGATGTTTCTACATAGCTCTCAAAAAAGGGAGTGGAGAAACATTAGAAAAAGACTCTCGTTATGAGGGGGGCGACTTCATTAAATTCTGGTCTTTTTTTGAAGAAAAAGAGCTCCAAGAGCTTCTTAAAACCGCTAAATTCAAAGTATTGGATTGCGCCACCGTACACAAAGAAGGCAAATATCAAACACACCCTGGTGTGCGAGTGTTTTGTCAAAAATAAAAAGGAGAAACTCAATGATTGATAGAGATAAAGCTTGGAAATTTGCTCACGAATGGCTTGACGCTTGGAATAAGCACGATGTTGATTTGATCATGAAACATTATGCCGATTCCATCGAATTTTGCTCACCAGTGGTTCAAAAAGTATTAGGAGACCCTAAAGGAGTTGTAATTGGAATAGACAATCTTCGCGATTATTTTTCTCGTCAATTGCAAAAATTTTCTACTTTAGAATTTCAACTCCTCGATGTCTTTGCCTCCCCTCAGAGTGTTGTCCTATATTACAAAATCAATCGAGGACTCCTCTCCGCTGAGGTTATGATATTAAACTCTGAAATGAAAGCGGTCAAAGTATACGCAAACTATGATAAAGATGACGTGGGTTAATTTAAAATCTGAGTAATAATGATTAAAGGAATTAGCCACATCACTCTTTTAGTCAACGATTTGAAGAAATCTTCGTCGATGTTCCAACTCGTATTTGATGCCAAAGAGATTTATTCAAGCGATGGTACAAATTTTTCACTTTCAGACGAAAAATTTTTCCTTATCGGCGGTATATGGGTAGCACTAATGAAAGGGCTACCCACCGACAAATCTTATCAACATATCGCTTTTCAAGTTGAAGAAAATGATCTTCCAATGTATCAAAACCGGATTGAAAAATTGGGCTTAGAGATCCTTCCTGGAAGACCAAGACATAAACAAGAGGGATCGTCACTATACTTTTACGATTATGATAACCATCTATTTGAACTCATCTCTGGATCCCTTGAAGAACGATTAACATTTTATCAACAACCTCACAAAAGCATCCGGATAAGTTAGCATAGGGAAATGCCCTGTATCAATTTCATAAATAGGAATTTGCATATCTTTTGCTCGGGTAGCCATAAAGGTTAAAGTAACGAGGTCAAGCCTGACATTCTCAACACGATTCTTTAAAAATAACTCCTCCTCTCAATAACAAATTAAGCGTGTGCAATCAGCTGATCATTTGCATCGATTTCGATTGGATGATCATGAGTTTTATCTTTACGTTGGTTTACTAAATTTTCGATACTGATTTCTCTAAAGAGGTTTCTAAATTCCTTATCTTTGGCATGAAGGCTATCTAGAACATATAGACGCAGGTAGTTTTCTGTAGTCGGATTTAATTTTGCTTGCTCATTTTCCCATTTAAGAACTGCTGGATGGGTTACTCCCAATAACTTTCCAAATGATGTGGTTGTCATTTCAAAATATTTCCGGATGAAACGAAGTTCTTTTCCTGTTAAGAAGAATGGTTTATGCACTAAAGCGTTTAGGACCTCTTTTTGCAAACTATTTAAATTGATGTCTAAAACCCATTCTCCAAAGATTTGTTTCATTGGAGCATTAATTAAAATAATAGGAAATCCTAAATCATTATAGAGATATCTCAAGACTTTTTTCTTCTTCATTTTTTCCTCCTCCTAGCCCTTTGCTACATGCATAACAGTAATAATAAGCATTTCATTTTCATCGAATGCTACAATGATCCGTATCTCAATTAACTCTACCGTTTTTCCTCTTACTGCATATTTCCATGTTTTAAAAGCATCATCAAAAGAATTTTTTGCTCTTTCATGATAACCATTTTTAAGAACGTATAAAACATCCGGCAAATCTATTTCTCGTTCATCTTGACGATCAAGCGCATGTAAGGTCAGTCTATAGGCCCCTTGATCTATACGTTCTTGGATCATAGCCATTAAATTACCGATTTGAGGAGGGTGTTTTATCTTTGCCAAAATGAACTCGAAAATAGTGAATTACCTAATTCTCATTGTAACAAAGTTACAATTTATGAACAAGACAAAAATGATAGTTCCGGTGAAAAACATTATTCTTTTTAAGAAGTCCCCGCAGAAATGGCCAATTTATTTCCTCTTTTCAATAATCCTTGTTTGGCATACGATCAATTGCTCTTGAAGGTATGGAGATCGTCATTAAATGCATTGGCAACGACTATTTTTAATTCTTTTATTTTTCCCTGTTTTTATTTATGGACTTAACCGAGAAGAATCTACAAAGATACGCCATCAGGTCGAATTCCAATGGAATAAACATAACGAATGTATAGAGCAATTTAAGGCCCTAAGTGAGACCGAACGAGCAAAAGCCCTTTCGATTCTAAATAGAGAGGCACTGAACAAGTATGAGACCCTAGCATCTCAATATCGGCAGGAAGCTGTAAATTGGCCTTCTTGCGTTCAGGACCAGACCGAAGTCCTCAAACAACACTTAACAATGCTCAAGGACGAAAACTCCTTTGAAACCCAGCAACAACAAAATGATATCGTCTCTTTTCCTAAAATTCAGGAACAAGAAAAGAAGGATGTTTTCTTTAGAGATCCTCTTTTACTATACTCCCAGTCATGCGCGTCTTCATTTTCAAATGTCACGCCTTTAGATGGACAACAAGAAAAAAATGAGTGTTTTCTACTTTACGCAGAGCAATTTTACCGTTTTCTCATTAAACAAGATCACCCAATTTCAGAACTTACCTTCAAAGTCTATGAAGAGAATCAACTCATCCACAGAGAAGGGGTCACGCTGCCATTTGCAACCACACATGGATGGGAAAATTACTTAAAAAATGGCTTAATTTTCGTTCCA
>JABDDS010000030.1:0-24656 GCA_013287465.1 Chlamydiota bacterium
AGCTTAGGTTGTAAAAAAGAAGTTCCTTCTCTTTTTAATCACACATGTCGTATTACGATCCCAGAGGGAACCCAAAATGGTAAAGTTTTTAGAGTCAAAGGAGAAGGATTTCCTAACGTCCACAAGCATGGTAAAGGGGATCTTTTAGTTAAAGTTTTTGTCGAAACGCCCACAAAATTAAACGACCGACAAAAAGAGCTTCTCATCGAATTTAGCAAGCTTGAAGGCCCAAGTAACCTCCCCAAACATAAAACCTTTATGGATAAAATTAAAGGTTTGTTTAGTTAAAAACTGATAGCTCTGCCGATCATATGTTGTGGGGCAACGCACATGTCAAGTGTGATCCCCCTTTCTCTTAATATTGTTTGAACGACATCAAGAGCAACTTCAGGAGTGTTGCATTCGCTTGAAAGATGGGCTAGATGTACATGTTTTAAATTGGGATGAGCAACTTGGCTTAATAGCTGCCCGCAAGCTTCATTTGATAAATGCCCTGTGCGTCCCAAAACGCGTTGTTTGTAAATCATCGGCCGCGATGAGGCGTGTACCATTGAGGGTTGGTGATTGGATTCTACATAAAGATAGTCACAGTGATTTAACTGATTGACAACAAGAGATGTGACAAAGCCTAAGTCAGTGCAAAACCCCAACTTCAATCCTTCAGTCCGAATCGTGAAAGCAACTGGATCCAACGTGTCGTGCTGCACGCTAAAAGGATGAATTTCTAAGTCGCCGAATTCGAATGTTTCTCCCGTAGAAAAAACCTTAAACTTAGGGCAATCGTGAAAGTGTTCTACAATCCCTTTAGCTGTTTCTGTGTTGGCTAAAACGGGAATTCCCATGCGGTAAGCTAGTACTTTGAGCCCCTGGATGTGATCTGAGTGTTCATGAGAGATTAGGATAGCATCGATATCGCCAATATCGACATCAATTTCATTGAGTTTGCTGATGATCGCTTTGCCGCTGAGTCCCGCATCAATGAGAATTTTCGTGTTTGTAGTCCCTAGATAAATGCAGTTTCCTTTCGAACCAGAGGCCAGAGGGCAAAATCCTTTCATAGGTGTTATCCTTCGTCATTATCATCGTTGTCATCTTTAGGACCACGAGAACCGAGAACCTTACGCGGTTTGCTTCCCTCTGCAGGTCCTACGATTCCTTTTTTTTCTAACATATCAATCAGGCTTGCTGCGCGTGCATAACCGACCTTTAGTTTTCTTTGTAGGAATGTTGTCGACGCATTGCCAGTGCTTAAAACGACATCTAAAGCTTGGGAGTATAGTGCATCGCCAGGTTCTTCTTTTTCTTCTGTTTCAGATATTTCTATTTGTCCCATTCTGTCAAAAGATTCAATTAGGTAGCGTGCAGGAGCCTGATCTGTGATGGACTTAACGACAGCGTTGATGTCCTCATCGCGGATAAAAGCGCCCTGCGCTCGCACTAAATGTGATGAGCCTGGAGGTAGGAATAGCATATCGCCATTGCCTAGTAATGTCTCTGCTCCAACATCATCGAGAACGATCATACTATTGACGCGGCTCGACACTTTAAATGAAATTCGCGTTGGGAAGTTGGCTTTGATCAGTCCGGTAATCACCTCTCTCGATGGGCGTTGCGTTGCTAAAATAAGATGGATACCCACGGCTCGTGCCATCTGAGCAATGCGAGCAATAGGGGTTTCGATATCGCTGCTCGCTACCATCATTAGATCCGCTAGTTCATCAATGATTCCTACAATATAAGGAAGACGCTCCGGAATTTCAATTCCTAATTTTGCTTCGAATTCTTTATCGATGGTGCGCCCATTAAATGCTTCGATATTGCGAGCTCCGATCTGTTTGAGAAGCTCATATCGCTTTTCCATCTCTTTTACAAGCCAGTTCAGCGCTGCACAAGCCCCTTGTGGCTCTGTGATCACAGGAGCCAGCATGTGCGGTAGGCGTGTGTAGGGCGTTAGCTCAACTTTTTTGGGATCGACCATCACCAATTTAATTTCATCTGGCTTGGCGTTGAGGAGGATCGACATCACAATGGTGTTAATACATACTGATTTTCCAGACCCCGTAGCTCCAGCAATGATACAATGGGGCATTTTGGTGAGATCGCTCATCACATATTCGCCATTGACAGCTTTTCCCAAAAGGACGGGAATGTGAAATTTCTTTCCCGATTGTTGATAGGCTGCAAGCATCTCTTTAAAGCCCACTTCTTCAGGCTGTGCGTTGGGAACTTCTATTCCAACCGCTGCTTTTCCCGGTATTGGAGCAATGATTCGGATGGATTTTGCTTCCATGTTGAGGGCAATATCATTTTCAAGCGTCTTGATTTTTTGCACTTTGACGCCGATGGCAGGATGGACTTCGAAAGAAGTAATCGTTGGACCACAATTGATTTGTCCGACTTTAGCTTCGATTCCAAAGCTTAGTAGAGTTTCTTCGAGGACTTCAGCTTTGCGACGAAGATCTTTTTTGAGAGAGGAGTGATCGAGCTTTTTCGCATTTGTCAGAAGGGCTAAGCTAGGTAAGCGGTAGGAGGTGAAATCTCCATTATGAACCCTTTGAGCAGAGATTGCAGCCTCTCGTTTATCATTTGCAGTAGGTACCGATGACGTCGTCAATTTCGGTGGAGGAACAATCGGCTCCAGAGTTTTGTTTTCTTTGATTAGCGGTGGTTCTTGTTTCTCTGTGAGGGCTTTATTTGAGAGAGATGGACGTGATTTAAGGTTATTGCTAGGATGGATAGCTAACATTTCGTTTTGCATTTGTGCCGGCAGTTCATTAGTCACAGAAGGGGAGGGAGTGCTTCCAGGCATTCGCAGTTTGACATAACGCAAGAAGTCGCTATCCTCTTGTTTTTCTGGTTCTTTTTCTTTTTCCTTTTCTTTTACGGGCTCGGCTTTAAAAGGAAGGGAAGGGGAGTTAACGATAATTGCAGGAGCAGGTGTTAAGGAAGTTGATTTGTTGGAAGAAGGGAGTCTGATTTTGGCTAAAAGGTTAAGAGGGTTGATTTTAATAAGAAGGATTAAACTGGTAAGCAGTGTGCCGGAGAAAACAATGGCGACCCCAACGGCATTGAAGATGTAGAGTAAATTAAATCCCGGCATGTCGCGGTAGAAGTAGTGAAAGAGAGCTCCTCCTAAGTGGTAGTGCGTTTTTCTAGCCGATACACTTCCATAGAAGAAAGAATTGACTTCGGCACCGATGGCTGGATAACGGTCTTCGAAGAGATTTAATAGAATAGATAAAGAGACAATGGCTAAAATAAAATATAATGTCTTTGTAAACAATGAATTAAGTGACTTTTTAAACATTAGACGCCAGCCGATCCACCCTAGATAGCAAATGACTAGATAACTGCTCACTCCAAAAATAGCGGTTAGCGTCCAACTGATTGCATAACCAACAATTCCCAGTAGATTCTGTGTATGAAGGGAATGAAGAGAGAAGCTAATAAGGCTAATGAGCGCGGCAACGCCGATTATAAATAAAGATAGGCCGTGAATTTCAGAGAGATTTTTTTTTGGCGCTTTTTTTTCGGCGGCGACATTTTTTTTACTAGTTTTTTTAGCAGCCATATTTACCTCCAATCATCACAATAAATGAAAATAGGCTGTAGTGGCAAGTCCTAAAAATAAGCAATACCAAGAAAAATAGTAAAATTTATTTTCAGAAGCAATATAAAAAAGAAGCTTTAATGCTGCCAGTCCAGTGACTAACGAGACGAAAAATCCGACGATATAGTGTTCTGAAGGGAGTGGTTCGAGCAATTCAGGATGGCGGTACCAGTTGATGACTTCAAGTGTGGTACCTCCTAAAATTGTCGGAATAGCAAGTAAAAATGAGAATGTAATAGCGGTTTTCATTTCCCAACCGAGAAGACGGGCTCCGGAAATTGTCGATCCGCTTCGCGAGATTCCTGGCAATATAGCCACAGCTTGCCATAGTCCAATCAAAAATGCGTCACGCCAGCTATTTTGTCGTTGGGCTGCCAGGTGGGATTCTTTTCCGTAACGGACTCCTAAAAATAAAATAGCTGAGGTCAACAGAAAGAAAAAGCCAAGGTAGCTAGGGTCTGCGTAAATAACTTTGATTGGCGCCATCAGAGCAACGAGGGGGAAGAGGGGCAGAGTAGCGACGATGAGTTGCAAAAAGCGTTTTTTTTTAGGACCAAACAGTTCTTTTATCGGTTGGAAAAAAATAATAAAAATGGCAACCAGAGAACCTAGGTGGCATGCTAGATCGAATAAGATGTAGCGGTCTAGATTTTTGAACCCAAGGAAATATTCAAAAAGGTGAAGATGGCCCGAGGAGCTGATGGGAAGGAATTCTGCTATTCCTTGCACCAGACCCAGAATAATGGCGTCTAACGTTGTCACAAAAAACCTTTGAAGAAAAGAAGGGCGATCGACGAGATTCGAACCCGCGACATTTGGAACCACAATCCAACGCTCTAACCAACTGAGCTACGACCGCCATAAAGAAGTACAGTATCATGTTCCAAGTGCTATTTTTTTGTCAATACCCACATTTCATTATTTTTTAAGAATAGATTTTTGAGCATGTCGGATATTCCATCCAATAAGTTTTTCTTTTGCATAATTTCTTCCATGTTTTCCCAGGAAAAGGCGTCGTTTTCTTCTGGATTTAGAATAACTTCTCCGGGGAAGGCGAAACAATGGTAAAGTACAATAAATGTTTGTTGTGTGCCGGTCGGCATTTTCCAGTATTGAGTGTAGATGCCCAGCAAACGGAGTTTTTCGATTTTGAGGTTTGTCTCTTCAAAGACTTCTCGGCGTAAAGCTGTCTCCGGAGTTTCTTCCGGATAAATTTTGCCTCCTGGTAACTCCCAACGATGATGCCACTGAGGATGCAATGGAGAAACTCGACGTGTGAGTAAAAATTTCGAGTCCCGTTCTATTAGGCCTACAGAGACGATAAGTTGCTTATTCATTATGGGGGTAACTCCGACGCTTATTTTGCTTTATATTTAATAGTTTCTATTTGTTTTTTCTTTTCTAAGATTTCTGTTTGAGAGAGCGCTTTAGGAAGTCCTTTTTTATAGTGTATCGATAAATAAACATTTGGTGTTGCTCGAATTCTGACAATTTCGGTCACTATCAAATTGTCATGAGGGTATTGATAAGTATAGATAATTTCTCTTGTAGATTTTTCCAAAATTTGAATTTCAGGTTCCTTGGTCAATTTTTTTTTAATGAAATCTTTTTCAACCAAAAAAGCTTGATCCATTTTTAATACTTCAGCCTCCAAACTTCTTCGCAAGCTTGTTACTTCTAAGCATTCAGTGACATAGTTTTCATTATGGCCCGGAGGAATGATTGTAAAGCTATGAACATTATCTTTAAACATCCAATTATCAGTGACCTTCCAATCTTTGAAATTGGACCCATAGTCTATTGAGTCGGTAGGTCTAGCTATTAGGGACAATTCTTCTAATGGAAAATTCGGGTCTGTTTGAGAAACAAATGAAACAAATTGAGATAGCAGCGAAATCCACTTGTTTCTATCATCGGTACTCATCGTTTCATTTTTGTGTGTAAATCCAATGCGATGGACATTGTTCATATGATAGAAAATGCGGGCAATTTCATGTTGAGGAGGAGTTGTATCACTTTGTGAATGTAAAATCCATTCGTAGAGAGCTTCTCCGTGAGCTTTTTTAATTACATTCCATGTTACCTTATTATTGGGATAGGCATTAATTGTTGTTGTTTTTATTAGATCTAAGATTTCATCAATGGGGTTTGCTGTTTCTAATTTTCTATTTGAAAAATTAATATATTGAACGACAATAAGATCTGTCCAATCCGCCGGAGTTTGCTTTAGCGGAATATATTCAACAAGTCCTTCTAGACTTGTTGCGTGCCTACCTATGGATTTCCACTGTTCAGCCTCATTTTTAGGCAGTTTAAGCATCAATATCTCTTGAGGCAAATAAACATCTAGAACAGAGGCCTGAACGCTATTATTTAACAATACTGTTACGATGACTGTTAGCAATGAAGATATGATGTACATGTTTAAGTTACTTCCTTGTAGATTTGTTTTTTGAGTTTTCAGATTCAAGCAATACGATACGTTGCGCCTCTGCGAATGTTTCTTCATGAATTAATTGTCGAGATTCTTCGATTTCAATATAGTATCCTAAAATTCCATCGTCAGAAGTAACATAGTAAAGATTTCCGGGAGATGGATCGCTATTATCGGCTTTTCTGGGAAAAATTGTGATTTCTATATTTTTTACTGTAAAAGGAAATTCACAAAGATATGGTCTAATCTCCTCATCTTCATTAATTGCATTTAGATAGGTATTGATTGTATAAACCATTAGCTCTCTAACAGTAACTAAATCGAGTTCTTTGTAGAAATAAAACTTCATTGCCATCATTCTGACATTATACATCATTCCCCCACCGGTTCCAATCAGATGAAGTTTCTTCTCTTTTTCTAATTTTCTTGCCGTTTGATTGGTAATTCGATGTGCCATTTGGCAATAATCGAGCTCGTCATTATCATTAGAACAAGCATAGACGGTAAGACATAAAAAAATAATCAACACTATGTATTTTGTATTCATTTTATCCCTTTTGTTGTTTTCAAGTATCCATCAATAATTTCTTTTATCGTCGGTGCAAAGGTCTTGCTTAAAAGTCCATGGTCGAGGAGGTCTGCACCGGGGGCAGGGTCTAAAATTGTAAGTTCGTTCCAATACTTAAAACATCCCGATACGTTGCAGAATGTCACAAAGTCCCGCCAACTTTTGTAGTTATATGACTTGTAACATAATTTTTCTGGAATAATGACTGCGGGAGCTATTCCAACAGCAATAATTCGTTGACGAACCGACTCGGGAGAAGATAATAAAGCGTTAAGGAGATGAATAGCACCGCCACTATGAGCGAATTCTAAAAACTTGACGTCTGGTTCATTCATGGCAATCAAGAGTTCCCACTTATTTTTTAAGTATTGTACAGGAGGTGTGTGAAACCCATAATATCCAACTAAACATTCCATGCAGTCTACCGCTGGCCCATGAGTTTGATTATAGGTGAGATCTACACAAGCACCATCAGCATATTTACTAAGAATTGATGCATATGACAGTCCCGTTATAAGGAATGTATCTATTCCATTTGTCAGGCCTATAGCTCCTTTTGCTAATCGAAACTCACCGACGGAATAAAACCCGGAATTAGTTAACTTTCGATTGGCATAATCTGCTGCGACGTCATTTAATGCTTCTCGATAGTATGTTTCTCCATACACAGCTGTGTTGTAAACGGCAGAAGCAAATCGTCCATCAGGATCAATATAGTTAACAGGATCGCCATTGGCATAGGTATAGAGATCGAGACAGTAGGGGTAAGAAACTGAATCAGGACTGAGAAAGCGTCCTGTGATGGGATTGTAGTGGCGTTTACCTAACCAGATGAGTCCTGTTGGGTCTTGGGAACTGCTATGCCAATTAAGCGACTGAGCGTAAGAAACTAAATCATTTGGGAATTCCGGTGGAGCTTGAGGGCCATATGGGGAGGGGGGAGCGCGACTTTGATAAGTTTGATGTGGAGTGACAACTTGGGTGAGATGCTCTAAGCTATCGTGAATCAAAATGGCTGAGGCTCCAGTCTCATCTTCTATAGCATCGCAATTAGAGGCCCCATAAAGTTTCCAAAAGGTTTTTTCGTTGCATTTGACTCCAATTTCTTGAAATTGTTTGGCTGGATCATAAAAAGAAGTGGTGAGTGATGTTTGATCGTCGGTTGTGTAGCGAGTTTGCAATCGCCTTCCAAAGGCGTCGTACGAAGCAGTCCACTGAGAGAATGGTGTGTGAATGCTAATCAATCGGCCCCATGTGTCCCATTTGTAGATGTTGTCACTATGAACAATTACTTGTCCCATGGCATCATAGACGGTAGAGACTGTCGTTTGACCTTCTATAGAGCGAATCATTCTACTAAAATCATCAAGGCCGTTGGGGGCTACTTGCGAAGTGTTGGCGGCAGTTCTTACTCCGGTTCCTACTTTCTCAAAATCGAATTTGTATTGTTCGGATTCAGTTGAGATTAGATAGCCACGAGAATTATAGGTAAAGGCTTCTTGTTTTTCTGAAGATTGAATGCCAGCTAAACGCCCCGATGCCGTCCATGACAACTGTTCCTTGGTGATGTTTCCTTCCAGGTTCGTTGTTCGTATTTTGGGTAATCCAGAAGTGTTGTAGTCTATATGGGTAGCGATATGGCCCGCTTGTTTATTTATGAGGGCTCCGCTTTGATTATAAGTGTAGTTGAGAGCTAGATTAAGCGTTTTTAAGTGTGTTAAACGCTGATTTTCGTATACAAAAGAACGTTCATGAGATCCAATTTGTAAAGAACGTCCCGAAGTATTCCAAGTTTGTTGTGTTTCTTGAATAAGTGTATCATTTAGGAAAATAGATTCTGAAATGAGACGGCCATCAGGATCATAGGAACGTTCAACAGCTGAGTCTGTATCGTTATTGTTTTCTATGGCACTGACGAGAAAACCACGGGCGTCATAGTTATAAGATCGATAGTTTTTTTCTATCGTCTCATGAATGAGAAGACCACGAGCGTTATAAGAATAGGAATGTTGACGATTTGATGGATCGACGGTTTTTGTGAGATATCCATTGTTGTATTCGTAGTTCCATAAGTTAGATATTGTTGATTTAGCTTGAAGATATTCAGATTTTTTCCGTTTCATGGAATCGTAGGTTGCATGCCAGGTTGTTTTGTTTGGCAATTGGTATTCAATAAGGTTCGAATCGGAATCATAAACATAACTTAAAATGGTGCCATCTGGCAGCTGTTTCTGAACAAGACGCGCTAGTCCATCAAATTGCTGATTCGTAGCATACCCTGATCCATCTTTGGAAAGAATACAATTGCCGCAAGCGTCATACTGATAAGTCGTAATGAGATCGCCTTGCTGGACTTTAATGGGAAGTCTAAGATTATTTTTCCAAGTAATTGTTTTCAGATTTCCTTGGGTTATGGTTTCGCAATTTTCAATAGGATCGAATGCATAACCTGTCTTGGCTATTAGGCTACCCTGAGTGTTGATTGTTTCTGAAAGGACGAGATTCCCTCCTTCATAAACGTTGGTGACTATTTCGCCGTTTGGTTGACTACAAATGACTTTATTATTTTGATAACTCCAAGTTGTTTGTCTTCCTGTTGGTGTTGTTTCCGAAGTCATGCGATTGAGGTGATCATAGGTTGTATTGGTCACGTAACCTAAAGGATCTATCAAGCGAATTACATTGCCACGAGAGTCTAATTCATGAATTTCCTGGATTCCGGTCGCTGCGTTAATGTAGATAATTCGATGATGCACATCATCATACTGAATCAAACGAGTGATACCATTTTTTGTTTCTGAATTCATTCTACCAAATAAATCATAGGTCTTATGAGATTCAGTGTCATCGGGATAATACTCAGCTTTTAGCAGACCGTTGGCCGTATATTCGTATTTTGTCTCGGCTCCAGAAGGCGATGTAATGGATTTGAGCAACCCCCCCGGTTCATAGCTAAAGTGTGTGGATATGCCTTCTTTGTTTTCTGCTATTATTTGCCCTAGGGCATTGTAATCACGATAAGTGCTGTAGCCGCGAGGGTCAGTCTCTTCAATAAGATAGCCTCTTGTGTCATAGTCATAGAGTGAATAGGCATATTTTCCGCTGCCTAAACTTTTTCTGATAGCTTTGATTCTTCCATCGGCATTGTAGTCAATAAAAGTAATATCATCTGTATTCGCTGTTTGTTTCCAAGTGATATCCTGATTGAGGTTGTATCCTGTATAAGTAGCAGTGATAAGTTTTTTAGATGGAGAATGTATTTTGGACGCAATCTCATTCCCCATGATATCATAATCAATTTCTTGGATGCTGTCTGAAGCAATGATTTTGATGTGTTTTCCCTGTGGATTATAAATGTATTCTCTCACAACATCTGGATCATTTGTGCCCGTTTTGTGGGTAGATTTAGATGGTAAACCTTGTGCATTGTATTGCCAAAGAGTGATTGCTTCATTATGATTTTCTTGCACCAACTGCCCCAGCATATTGTAAGTTAGTTCGGAAAAGGAGAGAAGTTCATTCTCTATGTAAATTTCAATTCTTTTGGGAAGATACGGATACGTATCGTCGTAGTGTGTGAAGGTGCGATGCCCATTGACTTCATTTTCTATGCATAGATGCTTGTCGTTATATACAAGTGTTTTTGTCATGGAGGTGTCTTCAGAACCTGTCAAGTCTGTGCCTTCTAGGGTTTCCAAGATGCAATTCCCTGCACGATCATAGCCATAGGAAGTAACAAGTCCTCTTTTATCAGTCATTGACTTTAGTGCTCTAACAGAGCCGGCAGTTTCGTTACAAATTTGGATTTGTTCTATCTCTGGATCGAACCATGAATATTCATCAATGAACCATGTTTGGCTGATGGTGGCTCCAAGAGGATCTGTAATATGATAAATCTGCTTATTAAAAATTTTGTAGATTGTGGTGCCACCGCCAGCATCCATGACTTTGGTCACACCATCAGCATATTCAAATGTTGCCGTAATAACCATTTCTTGACGCGGGCCAGATGGAGTTCTTTGTGTCATCACGCGTCCTTGAACATCATAAGTATTTTCTAACACTTTATCGTTTGGTCTGGTCTCGCGAATGATACGATGCTCTTTATCATATTCATAAGTAATTGTAGCTGTATTAGGCAGTGTCACTCGAATAAGATCACCTTGTGAATTGTACTCGTATGTGACACGTCGACCATCTTTTGCATAAATTTCTGAAATAAATCCATTGTAGTGATAATGAAAACCACAAAAATTCCCATATGAACTTTCAATGCGAGTAAGTCGGTCCTTTTCATAAACAAAAGAAAGAACTGTTCCTTGAGCATCTATCCATTGTTTAAGGTAGCCATTCTCAAAAAGCCGCTTAGAACCATCGTTGCCATACAGAGTATTATCTTGCATATAGGCAGCAAATGGATGATTGCCTAAGTTAAATAGATCGGGATTATCTTCAGGAAAAATTTCCCAACGAGCATGATCTTCATTGTAGCGATATGCAATCATGGAACCATCGAGTTCAGCAATAAAACGTTTTCCATCCTGTTCAATGAGAAAGGGATTGAAGCTCAATTTCCATCCGATCCCTACATTGCCGGGTAGTGGATTTTGACTATTGTAATTACGTCGGATAGTCAAAGGGAATGGACCTGGTAAGGCGAGGTCAATCTCATCAACATAGAAAGCCCCTGTTATCGTATCCACAGGATCAGCGACTCCTTGCCATATGGATTTATGCTCTAATCGGACATCAGATTGTGCCGTTGCATAAGAAATTCCTGCCAATGCAGGCAAAGACGTCGCATATTGAATAGAACGACCCTCGTCATCATAAATGCATTCTTGGGAAAGAAAAAACATCCAGTCATCGGACAACGGAGATCCTAATCCTCCATTCATCACAAGATGATTGCTAGAAATAAGAGCATAGCCTGATGTTGGAGAGAAAATAAACGCAGCGATCTCTTCATAGGAGTCATTCTTGTTAGCAATCAATCCAGGGGTAATGTAAGCCTGTGACCATTCTCCCAAAGAAGTACTGGAATCTAAAGTTTTTTGGAGTAACTTCCATTGCTCAGGAGAGCAATTAGGCAATTCTCTTAAATTTAAGTCCTTAATATTTGAAGAATAAATAGTTTGCGCAGCTTCTGGAGCTTGATTAGCCATTTCAAAATTCGAAGCAGTGAATGTAAGAAATCCTCCGTTTTCTTTGTGTGCAATCTGTAAAAGCTTGGTTGTAGAGACGGCGTGTGGGTCATCAAAGATATCGCGTAAGACTTGATGCTCATTGGAGGAAGAATCAAGCAGGATCAATGATCCACATTGAGATCTATTTAGATGCTGAGAGTGATTGAACAGAAACATATCTACCTGGGGTAGAAGAGAATCTTCTTTAGGAGTCATTTTGGATAGACCAAAAGCAAGATATATTGGAGATGGCATTTTATGCAAAAGAGCTAGTGTATGAGCTGCTCTGCTACACTTTTCGAAATACGATGCTCCGACAAAGCCTAAAAGCTCTGTCAATCGGTTTGTTTCTTGTTTTTCTTTGGAAAATCGATCATATTGCTCATTTGCTAATTTTGCATTGGTTGCTCCAAATTGGAAGCATAAAGCTGCTGCGGTGCCTCGACTAAATGTAAATGTGTGTTCTCGTTGAAGACAATCGCGTTGAAGCGGAGCGCTATAATCGATTTTGATATTGAAGAGATTATCTGTTGGATTGAGTTTGGAAGATAGTTTTACATTATTCCCTGGCAAATGAAGATGAATGAAGTCTTGATCGTCTTGAGAAGTGAAAGAAATCGAATTTGTTTCGCCGCCTAAGTTGATTAGTGGATAAGATTGCGCTGGAAGTAATAGATGTTGATTATTAGATGAAATTTCTATTTTAACGGTTGCTAAGAGATTGGGAATCTCGCTAAGCGACGAGATTACTTGTGTAGAATGAGGCGTTTTTGGCCGTGGAAAGTCGTTCCAAGAGGCGAATGCCCTTTTCAGCTGTGTTCGTTGAATTCCCACATCATGCATGGAAAGTCCTTGCTTTTGCACATATTCTTCGGCGAAGCGTTGAAAAAGTATGCCAGCTGAGTCATCTCCATCTGAGCCAATATGTTTAAGAATATTCGGATCATTTTTGAGGTAATGTAAGATCCATGAACCTGCAGAAGCGTATTCATTAGGAAGTAAGTGATAGATGTCATACCCTTCGTGCACCTCAATTTCTTTCATCCATGGAAATAAAGAAATCCACTCATTGCCATCAAAGAAAACAACTCCAGGGTATTGAAGAGAAACTTCTTTTTGATGATGCGATATTTTCATGAATAATAATCGTTCTAAACTATCTTTTGGTAGAGAACATCGTTCCGGCAAGAAGTAGAAAGTTTTGTATCCCGCTTTTCGTAACATATAGACAAGAAGGTTGCACTGTTCCCAAGCTGACCCCTGCTGCTCCATCAAAGTTACATAGGGACTACGATGGATGGGCGAGGCGTAAAACGTATTGCCATGCCACTCGCAAAATGGATCTACAAATGCGATTTCATGTTGAACATATTGAGCAATTGCCATTGGGTCGTTTTTGAGTTCATCAATAAGAGAATCAACCGTAGGAAATTTAAGAGATTCTTGGACGAAGCTTTTCTTTTGATTTGTGGTGAGAAGAATGTGTGGTGGAGGTTCTTTTTTTATTGGAGAGAATGAAGTAAATGTGCTGGGCGTGCGCAGAGCCTCTAATTGCCATGGCGGCGGAATTACAAAGCGCGATTGATACAATACCTGGTCGCCTAATGAAACAATAAGTCGATAGCGTGGATTATTCCCTCTTTGAGAAAGGATCATTAAGAAGGTTCCAGAGGAGTCGTAGACGAAGTTAAAACGCAAATCTAATCCAAAACATGCCTGCAATTGTGTTTCAGGGATGAATATTAAGCCGTTTTTTAAATAATTTTCCCATCCACGTGCATTTGAAAATGGCAAAGCCACTGATTCTGTATGAATCAATTGTTCTTCTTCATAGACCTGAAAGTGGAGTTCTGAAATAGGTCTATCTTGTTTAATGAAAAAACGATAAAACTGCTCTGTATACACCACAAAATGTTTGTCTTTTTCACGCTGACCATCCAAAGGGATAATATTGGAAAAAGATGAAGTACATGGCAAAGACTGCATGAGGAAAGCATCTTTAAAAAAGTCATCCTTTCTTTCTTGTTCTTCATGTTCAAAGAGTGTAATCACATCATTTTGTGGTTCTTCAAAGGAATCTGTGCGTTGTTGTACCCCTTCCCACTCATTCCTAAACTCTGCTGCTTCTACTCCTGTCGTAATTTGCGCTAATTCTGCTAATATAGCCAACATCTCTATTTCTGTTTCGTGTTGGGCTATGTGGAGTCCATTGGCATTAAATAAATCAGCTTCTTCTTTGAGCAGTATTAGATGCTGTTTTAAAAGTTCTGTTTGATTTTGTGCGCATAGAGGCCAATCTATAGACTCTTGACGGTATTGGTTTGCTAAGGCTTGGTACTTATGCAAAGCATCATTAAAAATGTCCCTACAGTCTTGTAGATGAAGATAAGGAGCTATTAATGCCAAAGCAATATTTAGGTCTTTGACAATAGAATCGTAATCAGTGGCGATTGCATTTAATTCGCTTATGACTCCATTTATATCATGTAGAGATCGATGTAGGGATGTTTTTCTGAGAGCTGCTAGATCTGCTTTTTTAATGCTCTCCTGGTACAGAGTAGCCGCTTTATCAACGACAATATTGCCTTCGATTTGAATGGTAACAGAGCGAATGGCCTCTATTTCTGTGATAAGATTTTGCTTGTACTGTTCACAGATCGATTTTAGTTCAACTCTCCATGGCTTGATAGCTTTTTTCTTAGGTTGGCGTGCGATGTCGTTGAGTAGTTGATCGCAATATTTAATAGCTTTTTCGCAGCTACTGATGGCATTATTGAGGATCAACAGTGCTTTTTCTTGATCTGTAGCATCTAGAGATTGGAATTGCTTAACGCACTCGGTGTGTTTATCCCACTCAGCCTTTATCCTAAGTTGGATTTGTGACGATTCATGTTCATCAAATCCCCAGATAAGGCGAGGAAGTAGGAATAGAGTTAAAAACAAATATTGCCAAATCATTTATAACGACCTCCATCTCCTCATACCAAGTTGGGCATGATATAGCAAATCAAGATCGTTGCAAAGAAAAAATACGATTAAAGAGCAAGGTCATCTCAAATTGACGACGAGCGGTAGAGGCATCTACGGAAAGTTTTCTAAAATCTGGTTCAAATGAGGGTTACATTTTTGACTGGCTTTGCCGCAAAGCGGCAAAGCCAGTCAAAAATGTAACCCTCATTTGAACCAGGCCAAAATATGAGTTGTCAATAAAAGGCTTGTTGTGTAATAATACCCAGAAACTGGGTATTATTATGCGACTAGTCAATAAAACAAGATATGCGATTTTGGGTGTGCTCCTTGAAGGGCCAGCCACAGGATATGAGATCAAATCCCTTATGAGGAGATCAACAGTCTATTTCTGGAGAGAATCAGATTCGACAATTTATCCGATGCTGAAAGTTCTGGCAAAGGAAGGCAAGGTGCTCTCTGAGATTGTTTATGTGGGAAAGAAAAAGAAAGAGTTTTTTTCTATCACAGAAGCTGGACAAAAGGAGTTTCGAGTTTGGCTTAAGGCCCCAACGAGTGAAGAAACTCCACGTAATGAATTTTTGCTTAAACTCTTTTTTGTCACCAATCGAAAGGAGCTAGTCCGGTTGTTTCAAGAAAGATTAGAAAAAGTTGAAAAGATGCATGAAGAATACAAAAAAATCGAGGAGAGACTCGATGGGATAGCTGATTCGCCTCGTAAGACAATTCGTCTTAAGGCATTGAGGTATGGACTAGCTCATCTTGAATCGGAAATAAGGTGGTTAAATGAAGAAAAAAAGAAATGAAAAAATACTAATTATTGGCGCGGGACTTGGTGGATTGGCTTTGGCTCAAGGGCTTATCAGAGATGGATTTAATGTCTCAGTTTTTGAAAGAGATGAAAGTCCTACAAGTAGATCTCAGGGATATCGTATTTCAATTCGCGCGCTCGGAATGAGCGCACTAAACATGTTATTGACGCCTGAAAAAATGAGCAAGGTCTCCATGGCCAAGGCTACTGATGTGGGTGATGGATATACTTGCGCAAATGAAAAAATGGAGGCTTTTTTCAGTGTTCCTCAAGGTCAAGATGCAGCAGTCCCATTTCTTCGCTCGGAATTGAGGAGTCTTTTGCAAGAAGGGGTCAATGTTGAATGGGGTAAGCGTCTTGTCATGTTCGAAGATGATGGTGACAACGTAATTGCTCATTTTGAAGATGGGTCATATGCCGTCGGGGATCTCCTTGTTGGGTGTGATGGAGGAGCATCAACTGTAAGAGAACTCTTACCAATAGTATACCAAAATAGACTTGGATCGGTTCCCACTGTAATTGAAAGTACTCTTGCCACTTTAGGAGGGGAAATTGAGCGAACATCCAAATGGAACACACTTCTTCCACTCAATAAAATAGGGTTGGTTCATTACCTGGGACCTAATTCACATTACCTGGGAGTGTGCTTTTCGGAACGTAATGACAGAAGTCCTACCGTTTTTTGGGCATTTACAGAAAAAATAGAAGATTTGAAAGCCCCTAGGTATCAATTCGATCAAGGATTGCAGAGTCGCATCAGAATATTAGACCATTGCAAGCAGTTGATGAGAAATGAACCTTGGCATGAGAATTTGAAAAAACTCGTTTACGATACCCCGCCAGAGGCGATTATGGCCCCTTGGTTTATACGCACTACTAGGTTTTCTGACTCTCCACAATTTCCAATGGCTCCAACAGGCAGAGTGACTCTCGTGGGAGATTCAGCTCATTCGATGCCCACACAGCGAGGTCTCGGTGGAAGTAATGTACTGGAAGATGCTAGATTACTATCGGCCCTACTAACAGCCTCTCAGGAATCCATCGACTGGCCATCATTGATGGAAAAATATGAAAAAGAGATGTTTGCCAGAGCAAAAATTGCTGTTCAGGAATCTGAAAACGCTGCCGAATACTTTCGTAGTCTTCGCCCTTGAAGACTTTTTGTGGTTTTACGGAAAACATTATTGAATTGAATTAGCAAGAAAATTGAATGAATCTAGAAACTGACGATTGACGGTATACAAACTTGAATTACTATTGTTCCATGTTTTGCTTTTGAAGGTATATCCAATCACTGCAAGAGCCCTTCCTAATTGGAGTAAGGGCATGATTAATTGATAATTTGGGAGGGGGCGAATGCTAGAGTAACCCTCTAGGAAAACTTGCTTGTATTTTGAGTGAGGAGCCCTTTTAAAATGCTCTATTGCACAAAAATCCTGTTCAGCAAATCCAGAACGAGCACCAGCCCAGTCAATAATGCCCTGTAAACTACCGTGCCAAATGATCATGTTTCCTGGTCGAAAATCACGATGCACTATGCAGGGTCCATCAACATTGGCTAAAAGATTCTGATAGTTGTCAAGATACATATTACATTTCTCAATAAGATTCTCTGGAAGATGTCCTTTGCATTCATCAAGCTCTTCTTGAAACTTTTCATTGAAGTATAAATTTGGTTCTCGAACTAAAGCCTTGGGCTTTGTTAAGTCTCCATATCCATCTGTTTGGTTATTATGAAGATGAGCCAAAGCGACACCAATTTCAAAAGCTAGGTCATTTGACCAATTTTCATCTTTCAAAAGTTCCCCTTTCACGTACTCCATTAAAATGGCGCCGAAATAACTGCTTGAGGGTTCAATAGTAGCAATAATCTCCGGTACAGGGATGCAGCCTTTAAGCTGACGAAGAAAGAGTACCTCTCGATGGTAATCATCAATGCGAGGGCAAATCTTTAAAATGAAAGGCTTTTTGTCAGGCATAACGACTTTATAGACTTCTGCAATGATGGTATCAGCGTGATTGATATGCGTGAATGTAGCTGCTTCCAGAGCAAGCTGTTTTTTATAAACTTCTAAATCCATTCCCGCTCCGTTATTTGCTTAAAGTAAGAACGGTTCCTGTTTTTCTTTAATTTCATGTTGCAAGGAATTTAAAAGCTTCTGGGAAGTGGTAAAGGAGATCAGAGGCTGTCATGGCGTAAGAGGTCATTTCTTCAGCGGCATGTTCGCCGGCAAGTCCGTGGAGGAATACAGCTAGGGATGCAGCTTCCCTTGTAGGGAGTCCTTGAGCGAGAAGCGAAGCAATTAACCCTGTAAGGATATCTCCAGTGCCAGCTGTCGCCATTCCAGGATCACCTGTAGGGTTAGTTAGTGTAGAAAGATTGCCCTGAAAGATGAAAGAGGGGCCCCCTTTTAGTACTAGCGTTACCTGCTTTTTTTCTGCGAACGCGCGACAGGAGTCTAAAAAGGTTAGATTAATTTCAGGACGGGTCTTTAGTTTAAGCAAGCGCATCATTTCTCCCATGTGTGGGGTCATGATTGTATGTTTAGGGAGCGGGACATCTTCATTTTCGGCAAGAAAGTTAAGGGCATCGGCATCGATGGCACACGGTTTTTCCAACCGAGGAAGAATAGCGCGCAATAAAGAGCAAGTGTCTGGGGAAGTTCCCAGGCCAGGTCCGATGAATGTCGAAGAAGCTCGATTCATCTCTTCAATAATTGGTTCGATATGATTGTGGCGATAGGGAGTACGGATAATTTCATATGGACTTGATGCTAGCTCTGCTTCCATTCCTTGAGGGTGTAGGAGACGGACGATACCTGCACCTCCGCGTAAAGCCGAAATAGAAGCTAAGATCGCAGCTCCAGGCATTCCCGGAGATCCGGCTAGACCAACGACATATCCCGCTTCATACTTGTTGCGGTTTCGTACAATAGACGGTAGGTGGGGTTCAACCAAATCGGTGGTAAGCATGAATTCATTAGATTCACACTCATCAATAATTTTTTGTGGGAGTCCAAAGTCGACATAATGCAACTTTCCTACATGATTCCATCCATTATTGAGGAAGAAACCTGTTTTAGGAAGTCCCAAAAACGCAGTTTCGGTTGCTGTAATCACATCGCCTGGAGTTTCTCCTGTTTCCCCGTTGAGTCCTGAGGGGATATCGACGGCTATGATGGGGAGTTTGGATTTATTTGCACTGCGGATAACAGCACTGAATATCCCTGTCGGAATTCCTTGAAATCCGGTTCCAAAAAGACCGTCGATGATGACGCCTCGTTTAGGAAAATCTATAGTTGGTTCCACGATCCGTCCACCGCGACTAATGAAGCGTTCATAGTTCTGCTTACACAGAAAAGAGCATTCATCGATGTCTACAAGTTGAATTGCGGAGACGTCGTAATCGAGGTCGAGAAGGTGGGTTCCGGCAACATAAGCATCTCCTGCATTATTTCCTTTTCCACACAATAGAAGAGCCATATGGTTGAGACCATTTCTTTCTACATAGTCATGTACAACTAAAGCGATTCCACTGCCAGCTTCTTCCATGAAGTCGGCGCTTGAGGCTCCTTGCTGATAGGCAAGAGATTCAATTTCAGTCATTTGACCTGGTGAAATGATTTTCATGATTAAAGATGTTCTTCCTTAATAGTACGTTGCATGAGGGCCCGAACGGCATCTATTGGGCGTAATCCCTCATAAATGATGTTGTAGACGGTTTCGGTAATTGGCATGATAATATTTTCTTTTTTGCCAAGTTGTAGTGCAGAGACACATGTATAAGCTCCTTCTACGACCATTCCAATATTTTTTTCTGCCTCTGCAGGGGTTATTCCTTGTGCCAACATAAAACCAAAACGGCTATTTCGGCTGATCATCGATCCACAAGTCAGGCAGACATCCCCCATCCCTGAAAGCCCATAGATCGTTTTCTCCTTGCAGTTCTTGGCTGCGGCTAGTTTTTGGATTTCATGGAGACCACGTGTCATCAATGCTGCTTTTGAACTGTAGCCTAATGAAAGACCATCCGAGATGCCACAAGCGATTGCAATGATGTTTTTGAGGGCTCCCCCATAAGCGACACCGCGGATATCGCTATTGGGATAGACTCTAAACGACTGAGTTGTAAATGTTTCGCAGATTTGCAAGGCGATATCGGGATCAAACGCGGATCCTACAACAGAGGTGGGAAGTCCTTTAATCACTTCTTGTGCATATCCGGGACCGCTAAGGCAACCGACCAAAGAGCGGAGTTCTTCTCCAAAAATTTCAATTGCAATTTCAGGTAGGATCAACCCGGTATTTTGTTCGATTCCTTTTGATGTAATCACAATAGGGCAGTTAGGAATTTTGATATTGCGTACCTGTTCTAGAACAGGACGTAATCCTGCTGCCGTTACAGCCTCTACGATCATGTCAGCGCCATTTAAAGCCTCTGCAATGTCGGTTGTGAAATACATATTTTTAACAGGAAAATGGCCAGCTAAATGGGGATGTTCCTCACCACTATTGAGTCGTTTGGCTAGGTCGAGGTTTTTTGTCCAGGATACTACATGGTGTCCCTTGGTCGCTAGAAGCCAGGCCAAGCAAAATCCCCAGGTTCCTGCTCCTAAATAGGCAATTTTCATGAAATAACCCCAATCTTACGTTTGATGTTGGGTTTGATTAAAAGTGAGAGTTAATTTAAAAGGAGTAATCTAGATGACCTTTACTTAATGCTACGCGAAGCGTTTGGAGTGCGAAAGTCCTCTTTCGCTTTGTTGTTTAAAAGCGAAAGAGGACTTTCGCACTCCAAACGCTTCGCGTAAAAAATATTGAAAGGTGTCTAATTCCTGTCTTCGCGTATTTTATCAACCTACACTTTTAATCGTACCTCTTGATATTCATGTTCATTGTACAAAATTTCATATTATGATTCAATCTCCAAGTAAACGTAGCCTTAAAAGGGATCAGCTTATGTTTGATGTTCATCAAATGGAGACGATAAATCTTCGGCCTCCTATTGTTCATGAAGTTGTTATTGATTCGGAGGCTCAAATTTCTTGGAATACGCCTCTTTCTGCTATTGCCTCTCATCATCTCGCAACAATGAACAATGAAACTTTAGATCGAGATTGGAGGCTCAATGATTTTTTTGGCACGATTGTCGTCATCAACTTACCCCAATCTAAAGAGCGTCTAGCAAAAACTACTCAAGAGCTTTATCAGATAAATACTCATACTTTTGAAGTATTTCCTGCTATTGATGGACGATTAGAAGTCCCTTCGTGGATGTGGCAAAAATTTAAAGAGAATAGAGAAGTTTATGATCCTGATACCATAGAGGGAGGGGAACTCCTCGATAAGTTGCATCAGGGGGAAGCTGGTTGTTATCTGAGTCACTATAAGACTATTCAGAAAATAAAATGTTTTTTTGATTCAGCTTTAGCAGATTTTGAAGCGGCGATGGAAATGCAAGATGGGGAAGCTATCAAAGAAGCTGAACAAAGGCTTAGAAAATACTCCCGAGTGCTTATTTTTGAAGATGATGTGGGTTTTGGCGAGGTTAAAAGGGGAGGAAAAATTTCTAAGAAGGGTGTAGGACGTCTTTTGCGCGAGGGTTTGGGTCAGCTTCCAGAAGATTGGGATATGCTGTATTTGATTGTTAATCCAATAGAGCCAGTAGAGCAAGTCTCTTCTCATTTGTATAAATTAAAACAATCTTGGGGACTGTGTGGATATGCGGTTAATTATCGCATGTATGAGCCGCTTATCGACCTGCTTAAAAAAATTGAAGACCCAAATGAACCCACCGTTCTTATGGTCGACAAACAAATTAGCGGTCTACATGACAAATATGCAGTTTATGTAATTGGCCCTTTAGTTGGATTTACCCAGGGATTAGAAAGTATTATTTCAGGAAAAGAATGGGCTCTCCCTCGGCAAGATAAAGCATCTTTTAAATTTTCTAATCCTAAGGAATAGCAAATGTTTGATATCTATCAACCGGAAATGATAAATCTCCGGTCATCTACAGTTCATGAAGTTGTTGTGGATTCCAGAGATGAACTTTCTTGGAATATACCTCTTTCAGTTATCGCTTCTAGACATCTTTCTACAATGAGTGATCAGGAATTGGATGAAGACTGGAAGCTCAACGATCTCTTTGGTACGATTATGGTCATCAATCTACCTCGATCTAAAGAGCGTCGTGTGAAGGTCATTCAGGAACTTGATCAGATAGGAACTCAAGCCTATGAAATATTTCCTGCAATCGATGGAAGAACAGACATCCCTTCTTGGATATGGCAAAAATTTCAGGGCAACCGAGAACATTACAACATTAAAACAGCGAAGGGAAAAGAGCAACTTAATAAACTACATCAAGGCGAAGCCGGCTGTTACATGAGTCACTATACAATTATCAAAAATATCAAAGAGGCTTTTGATGAGGCATTGGCAGATTTTAATACAGCGGTAAAAGAACAAAATGAGCAGGCTATTGAAGAGGCAGAAAAAAGACTTAGAAAATATTCTCGAGTGCTTATTCTCGAAGATGACGTTGGTTTTGGCATCATTACAGAAAAAAGAGATGTCTCTAAATATGGCACAGGACGTGTCCTGAGAGAGGCTTTAAGCGTACTTCCCGACAGCTGGGATATTCTTTACTTTTTTTGTTTGTTGAGGGAGCCTGCGAAGCAAATATCACCCTATTTATGTAAAATAGGGAATTCTTGGTGCTTAACTGCATATGCAATTAACCACTCCATGTATGGACCACTTGTTGATGCTCTTAAAAAAATTGAAGATCCAAGTGTAACGTTTGTAGAAGCCGTAGACGAGGAAATTAGTGTAATCCAACATAAATATGAGACTTATCTCATTAATCCCTCTATAGCGTTTGTTCAAAGTGAAGTTAGCGAAATTTCCGGAAGAGAAAAACATCCTCTTTGGCAACCCCAACCATTTTTTTATTCGCTAGATAGATTGAAAATAGGGTTGGAGAAAAATAATCAAATTATCTTAAGTCGAAATAGCTCTTTAAAAGAAAAAAAAACAAGCGAGTAGAAATATAATGGATGATATTTTACCGCTTTCCAATACAACGTTTCAATCTGTAGAAATCGACTTGCCAATGATATGTGAAGCGCATGGATCATTTTATAATCCGACCAACCCCTCGATTATAAAAACAGACGATGGTTATGCTGTCATTTGTAGAACCGTTAATTTTATGCATACGGAAAAAAAAATGTATCTGTTGATAGATCCACAAGCTTCTGAAACATCTAAAACAAGAAATTTTCTTATCGAGTATACAAAGGATTTTCATCGGTTATCTCAGCATGAGATCGCAAATGATAATCTGACAATAATCAAAAATTTACCCGAAAAATTAGAAAAATTTGAAATCGAAGATGCTCGTATTTTTTCGACAAACCCAATCCGTTTTATCTCTTCGATCTACAGTCCAGATCCAAAGAATAATAATTTCTCACAAGTGGGAATTTCTTTCGTTCTAAATAATAGCATCGACTATCATATTGAAGATATCGTTGTGCTAAAAGGACCAAATTTGGAACTTTGTGAAAAAAATTGGCTTCCATTTTTTCAAGATGGATTGTTGCATGTGATTTATTATTACGATCCATTTGTTATTTATGCAGTTGATGAAAAAAATGGGAAAACAACAAAATGTGTGGAGTATAGGCCCTCGCTTGATTTTTCCTCTTTTCGCGGCTCTGCAGGGCCCGTTCCTTTCGATGACGGTTATCTTGTGGTTGTTCATGAGATGTTTTTAAATAAAAAAAAGTTCTATTTTCACCGGTTCCTTTATCTTGATCGAGAGTTCAATATTACAAAGATATCGTTGCCATTTATTTATAGGCACAAGGGGATTGAATTTTGTTGTGGAATGACGATCGATCATTCCGGTTCAAATCTTTTGATGGGAGTGGGAATTGAAGATTCTGAAGCTTTAATCGTCACCGTTGATCTCGACACGGTCAGGTCAACGCTACAGCCTGTTGATAATTATCAATCAAAGGAATAAAAAATGTTCGATTTACCTCAAATAGAGACAGTAGAACTTTCTCCACGCATTGTTCATGAGGTCGTTGTAGATTCTAGAGACGGTGTTTCGTGGGACACATCTCTATCGAAAATTGCCACTGGACATCTCTCTACAATGAGTGATGAGGCTCTTGATGAAGATTGGAGGCTTAATGATTTTTTTGGCACCATCATGGTCATCAATTTGCCTCGCTCTAAAGAGCGTCTGACGCAGATCACTCAAGAACTTTATGGAATAAACACGCATACTTTTAATGTGTTTCCTGCCATTGACGGAAGAAAGGAACTCCCTCCATCGATATGGCAAAAAATCCAGCAAAATAGGGAACGTTACGATATCAAAACAGTAGAAGGAAGGGCATCGCTCGATAGATTGCATCAAGGTGAAGCCGGTTGTTACATGAGCCATTACATGATCATTCGAAAAATGAAAGAAGCTTTTGATCATGCTTTAGTTGATTTTAAAGCAGCAACGGAAAAGGGAGATGAAGAAACGATTAAAATAGCCAACGAAAAACTTAGGAAGTATTCTAGTGTACTCATCCTTGAAGACGATGTCTGTTTTGGTATAGTTGAGAGAAATGGGAATATTTCTAAAAATGGAACAGGACGCATTTTGCGCGAAGCTTTGCTTGCCCTTCCCGATGATTGGGGTATCCTTTATTTTGTTGTTCGCCCAACTCAAAGAACAAGTGAAGTCTCTCCTCATTTAAGAAAGATAAAAAAATCTTTTTGTTTGATGGCATATGCGATTAGTCATCGCATGTATGAACCGTTGATTAATGTACTTGAGAAAATTGAAGATCCAAATGTAACATCAGTGTTTGCTGTAGATAATGAAATAGGTGCAATTCAATCCAAGCACGAAGTCTATGCGATCAATCCATCAATTGCATTTGGTCAAGAAGGTGGAGCAAGCGAAATTACAGGCGCGACTAACCTTTCTTTGTGTCAACCTCAACCCTTTGCTGGTAGGGAGAAATAAATGTTTGTATACTCAAAAAGAATCGTCAATTTTATAGAAG
>JABDDS010000030.1:24720-24792 GCA_013287465.1 Chlamydiota bacterium
ACAATGATAGAACAATGTTGGGGTACTTCGATGCAGAATTCTATAATCTTGGATTTCATGAATGTCTAATGC
>JABDDS010000031.1 GCA_013287465.1 Chlamydiota bacterium
ACCCTATTTGGCAACCAAATACGTGGTTTGCTTCTCGACTACCGATCTGATATTAACATCGTGGCAAAAGCAGAACTTCTTCTCTTTCTTTCCGCTCGCGCTCAACATATCGAAGAGGTCATTATCCCAGCAATACAAGCGGGAAAAATGGTCCTTTGCGATCGTTTTAACGATTCTACCGTGGCTTATCAGGGTGCTGGACGTCTTTTGGGCACTTCTTGGGTGCGTTCTCTTTGTAATTTAGTTTGCGGATCGACACTTCCCGATCTGACTTTTTACCTAGATGTCGATCCGGTAGTAGGACTCGCTCGCACAAGACAGCTGATGAAAGAAAATGCGGGTACAGGTGAATTAGATCGTATTGAAGCTGAAAAATTGGAGTTTCATCAAAGAGTGCGCGATGCATTTCAGGTGATGGCTCAAGAGGAACCTAATCGCTTTTGTTGGATTGATGCGAATCAACCACAAGAAGCGGTGATCACAGCGGCTTTTGAAGCCTTTATGAAGTAATCATATGTTTTCTCACCTTATTGGTAACTCACAGGCCAAAAAATATTTGGAACGGATGGTTTTAAATCAAACGATGGGCAACTCCCTTCTCTTTGCAGGACCTGAAGGAGTTGGCAAAAGTCTTTTTGCTGAAGCCTTTGCCAAAAGCCTTGTTTGTCTCGATGATCCAGATAACACTCACCGTCGTAAAGTTGAAATGGGTAATCATCCCGACATACGTTCCTATTATCCCGAAGGAAAAATAGGGATGCATAGTATCGCTTCAATGAGGGAGTTCAACGAAGAGGTTTTTCAAAGTCCTTTTGAAGCCAAATGGAAGGTATTTATCATTCATGAGGCAGATCGGATGTTGAGTTACAGTGCGAATGCCCTTCTTAAAACCTTCGAAGAGCCCTTGTCAAATACGGTTATTATTCTTGTTTCAAGTTCACCTGCCTCCCTTTTACCGACAATTCTTTCTCGTTGCCGTACCGTTCATTTTCATCCAGTAGGAGAAGAAGAAATAGCCGCATTTTTAGCTCAAAAATATGGGAAAAATATCGAAGAGGTTAGTTTGTATGCCTCGATGGCACAAGGGTCGATCGGACGAGCTATGCACCTATTAAATGAGGGGAGTAATCCATTGCGCACTTTTCTCCTTGACGCATTAGCAAAAGGAAAAGTTTCTACCTATAAAGAATTGACAGGAATCGCTAGCACAATTGCCGATTACGTTGAAAAAACAAAAAAGAAAATAGAGGTAGAAGTTCATCAAACGCTTTCCGATCACTCAGGAGAGCGTCTATCTGCGGCTCAGAAACAGAGTATCGAGAAAGAAGTCGAAGGAGCTGTTTCTACATACGCAATGCATGAAGCTAAAACCATTTTTACTTTAATTTTAGCCTGGTATCGGGATCTACAACTTCTAAAGACGAATGGTAATCCGAAATTGCTACTTAATCCCGACTACATCGAAAAGTATGCGGTGGTGTTAAAAGAAGAGAGGATTTGTTCTTTAAATCTCGCTCAAGAGGCTATTGCTGATTCTAGGACATCTCTAGAACGATCAACATCACTTCAAATATGCTTGGAGAATTTATTTTTAAAACTCAATATGCTTTCATAATTTGCTTTCAGAAATATGGACGGCATGTTCTTTCGACCATGAAATGAAATCATAAATGACTTTTAATGCCCCCGAAAATGTGGCAATGATCCCAATGACAAGAGCCACAGTTGCGGCAAGGCCAATTAAAGTAAGAGCTGTTGAAATAATATAAGAAAGACTACTAAAAATTCCTAACATGGCTGAGAAACGCAGTCTGTTACTGTGTTTTAGAGCTTCTTCTATGTCACTATAGTTGTGATTTTCAGCATATTTGTAAATGCGTATATTTTCTTCCAAAGCAAGTAAGCTAGCATAAATAAATGAACCGTTGGCAGCTTTTCCTATAGCAGTGCAGAATCCTCTAAAATCGCTACTGAAAACGTTTTGCAAGCATGTTATTCCGCTTAGAATCCCACTAACAAGCAATGTCAATCCATGGACCTTGAGATAGTATTCAGAGGGTAATTCAACTTTATGACAACTGTTAAGAGGCGTTGTAGGGTCGGATTTGTTGGCAACTATATCAAAATATAGTTCTTTAACCCCTTGAAAACAAAGAGAGATTGCCGATCCAACTTCTAAGATAGGACCGTAATTATTTATTTTGAATAAAATGCCATGTTGATATAAGTTGGATGGCGTCGACGGGCCTATCATTAGTATTCCTGAGGATTACAAGTTCCTTGCACGCAGAGTATAAAAACCCTCACTATAAAAAGCAAATGACAAATCTGAAACAACAGGGACTAACCATTAAATCAATTTGTTGAATTTTAGTGATTCCCTATAGAGTACGACTAAGATTGTTATTCTCAAAAATAACGAGTACAGGATATGTAGGATCAGGGAGGATATGAAGGATCGTTGACGCCAGCTTCAAGAATCGATGGAAACGACTACAGAATAGATAATTGTTTCGTATGCTCAACAATTAATTTATCTTTCTAAATGGGGCCCCAGCCCCATTTAGAATGATTTATTTTTTAAGTTCCGAGCTTGCGAGGAACTTAAAATGTTATTACGTCTCATTTCTGCCTATCCCTGTAGCCAGCGTCAACGATCCTTCATATCCTCCCTGATCCTACATATCCTGTACTCGTTATTTTTGAGAATAACAATTTTAGTCATACCCTGCAGTAGATGGTTAGAATTCAACAAATTGATTTAATGGTTAGTCACCTGTCTGAAACAACTTGATTTCAAATTTGTTTGTCCATACAGTGAAGCTCAAAATGTAATCATAAGGAGAAAATATGGATTATTTGTATGGAACATTTGGTAGTCTTACTGCATAAAATATTTTTGATAAAATCTGGAGTATACCAAGCCTAATCGACGAACAATTAGGAGTAATTTCTCCAACAAAAGCAATTGTAACAACAGCGGCATCAATTTTTGGCGTGATGGCCATAGCAAAATGCATTCGACCACGATGGGGACAAACTCGCCGAGAACTGAATGTGTATAACTAAACTAGTTTCAAAATTAATAGACGTACTTTTATGGCAAAAATTCTTATAACCGGTGCTAACGGGTTTATTGGTAAGCGACTTGTCTATCACTTATTAGATAAGGGACATGAAGTTTTTGCTCTAGTTCGTGTCAAGGGAACTGAATTTAAAACAGAGAATTTTTCTCGTCTTAAAATTATACATGGAGATATTCGCTTTCCAAATGAAATGGACCCCATTCCTGAAGGGTTAGATGCTGCTTATTATCTTATACACTCCATGGGAAGTCTTGTTGAAAATTTAGTCGAGGCGGAAGTTGCAGTCGCAAAGACTTTCGTTTCCCTTATGGAAACACATTCAGTCAAACAGATCATTTTTCTGGGCGGTATTATTGAAAATGAACAAGAACTCTCCCCTCATCTTTCTTCACGCCTGGCGGTAGAAAAAGTTCTCTGTTCGAGTTTCATTCCTTCTACAATTCTTCGCGCGAGTTTGATTATTGGTTCTGGCAGTGCTTCTTTCGAAATCATCCGAGATCTTTGCGAAAAATTACCTATCATGATTGCCCCAAAATGGGTCAGAAGTTTTTGTCAACCCATTGGAATACGGGATGTACTTTTTTATCTCGAGGGTGTTTTACTTTTTGAAACCACTTATAATAAGACTTTTGATATCGGTGGGCCCGATGTTATGACATTTAAAGATGTGCTGCAACGGTACGCCAGATATCGTAAACTGAAGCGACTCATCATTGATGTCCCTGTTTTAACTCCGAAGTTATCTAGTTACTGGCTTGTTTTGGTTACCTCAGTACGTTATTCGCTTTGTAGTTACCTCGTTGAAAGCATGAAACATTCGACCCGTAAGTTAAATTTGGATATCGATACCATTTTGCCTCATAGTTGTCTCACATATGAACAAACATTGGATTTAGCTTTTCAGAAAATCTCTCAAAATGAAATCGTATCGACATGGATGGACGCTTGGGATGTAAAAAAAGTGAACAAAGACCTCCAAAATTATATTGAAGTCCCCAGGGAGGGCTGCTTAAAAGACAAGCAGGAAGTTCAGGTAATCATTCCTATTGAAGATGTGCAAAGTAAAATTTGGAGCCTCGGTGGAGACAAAGGATGGTATGCCCTAAATTGGGCTTGGAGGCTTCGGGGTCTTTTTGACAAATTGATTGGCGGAATAGGAATGAATCGTGGTCGTCGTCATCCGATAGAGCTTCGAGCAGGAGATACGGTTGATTTTTGGAGAGTTATCTTGGCAGATAAGAGGAAGCTACATCTCATTCTCTATGCTGAAATGAAGCTTCCAGGTGAAGCCTGGCTTGAATTTGAGGTCGATCGTGAAAAAATGCTCCTAAGGCAAATTGTTACATTTCGCCCTAAAGGGTTCTGGGGGAGAATGTATTGGTATTTCTTACTGCCGATTCATCTGATCATATTTAAAAATATGGCTCATTCAATCGCTCAAAAGCTATGATAGAAATTCATTTCATGTTTCGGTATAGTCTAGACTTTTTATATATAAATAATATACAATGCCATTGTTTTGATTTATAATGGTATAATTAATGAAGATACAATCGATTTTTTCTTTTCCGAATGAAATCCCGCTTCTAAGTGGACAGCCACGCTCAGGCGCTTTAATCAATCTTACAGGTACCAAGGGGAATGGTGGGTGGGGAGAGATCGCGCCTCTTCCTAAATGGAGTAAAGAATCATTAGAGGATTCTCTATTACAATTAAATCAAAAAAAGGATGAGATCCTCAGAATAGAATGGACCGCTCAGACTTGCTCACAGCAACTAGAGAAACTTCAACTTTTGCCTTCACTGCTTTTTGGATTGGAGTCAGCTCTACTTTCAATGCTTTCTCCTCTTTCTGCACATAAAGTTCCGGTAAGTGCCCTTCTCATGGGATCTCCTCAAGAGATCACCGAACAAGCAGCTCTTAGGCATGCAGAAGGGTATACTGTTGCAAAACTTAAAGTCAGCAACCTCCCTCATAGAGAGGCTGTACGATTAATTCATGAATTAAAAGACAAATTTTGTTTGCGAATCGATGTTAACCGAGCGTGGAAAACTTTCGATAGCCTTCGTTTCTTTTCACAATTCCCTTTGGATGCATTTGACTATGTTGAGGAACCTTTTGAAAATCCTGAAGATTTAGCGTTGTTTTCGCATCCTCTCGCAGTTGATGAGTCTTTCCCTGAAAATCTTTCTCTGCAACAATTAGAATTGCTACCTACGCTGAAAGCTCTTATTTATAAGCCTACAATTCAAGGTGGGATGACAAGATGCTTGCCTCTATATGACTGGAGCAAAAAAAGAGGGGTTGATTTAGTTTTAAGCAGTACTTTTGAAAGTGACATTGGTCTTGCAAACATTGCTTCAATGGCTCATCGCCTTTCTCTTTCTGCTGCAGTAGGAATAGGAACTTACCACTACCTAAAAGAAACGGTGTGCGCATTTCCTCTGCAAATTTCTCAATCTTTTGTTGATGTTCCTGTCCAAGTGGTTCCTAAAAATAATGGAGTGAAATCAAATGCAACCCGTATGTAGAGACAAACAAGTAAGCTTAACCCAAAACGGCCAAAAAACTCGTTTTATCGGAAATTTTTTGTGGGAGGGAAAGCAGGTATCCGTCGTTTGCGATTTTAAAAAAAATCGCCTTAAAGCAGCGATAGCAAAAGTGACCGATTCTTGGGGTGATATTCAGTGGATGACTTACCGTCCACATATGGTTGATGGTGTGTTGCGAAGTATCACGCAGCAAGATGCTCTTTCTGCGTTTTTCCACTTATCCAATGTCCCTCATCAGCTATCTACATCTCAGTTTTCTTGTGGTCCATCCTCTAATCCTGAATATCCTTTAGATTTGCTTAACGAAGGTCTCCTTAGTGCGGGATTTTACTTATCAGGAAAACAAAAACAAGAAGCCAGGTTGTCATTTCAGTCCAGAAAGGCATTGTATTGCTTGGCAGGAATGAGAATTGATGAATTTGTTAAAGAAAATTGGGGTGAATTAATAGAAAATTGTTCTTCTTCTGCAACCTTACAGATGATGTGCGCTCTTCTTCCTTACATTAATAAAAGCCAATGGATTCGATATCTTCGAATGATCAATTACGCTGCTAATACATGTCGATATGGAAATATGATTTCAGAGGCTCTTGATATTTTGCAAATCATTCCAGAGACTTTTTTAGCACTTCAAGAAAAAAATCTAAGTCCTCTTAATGAAACACAACTATTGAAAAATCTATTTTTAGATCAATGGATTATTGATAATATGAAAGAAGAATCTGCTCATTTTGCTAGCTACAAATCGCCGTTAATTGAAAAATCGCCTCCATTGAGTTGTCTTCTTTCTGGACTCCCAATAGACTCCCTTAAGTGCTGGGAGGCTTTCTCATTTGGAAGTGAAGAAGAAAAAGCAGAAGCGGATCCCTATTCACAAGCTCCATTTTTTTCAGAATTGACATTAGGAGGAAAAAAGGTAAATAAACTTATTTTTTGGGGAAATTATTACTTTTATATCACACTCAATTTGCTTTTGCTTGATGGAAGTTCATATTTTGATCAACGTGACCACGCATTCATTCGCGGAAATGTTGAAATCCACACCGCTTTTCAGGAAATGAACAGCTATTTAGAAAATATATTCAAAGAAAGATATTGTCATCTTGAACATTTCTATCAAAAATATACGATGGCACTGAATTGTGGTTTAAACAAAGAGGCTTTAATCACTTGTGGAGCAAAATTGTTTTCATTACCTGCTTCTAAACAAAAGCAGGGGATTCGGATTTTCGATGCAATTCTAACAAGCGCTAGACCTAACCATCAGGAATTTGTTCATTTGCTGGCAACTAAGGTGCTGGAAGATTGCGATATAGATGCTCAAACAGCCGAAGGACAGTATGTGCGTCAGGCTATTGCTGAATTTGCCGCTCAGCATTCCGGTAAAAAAATTAGTGAAATGATTTCACGTTTTGAAATAAATTCACAATATAACCGTTTTCGCATCTTATTAAAAGCGATTAAGCAATCGCGTACTAGTCAGATGTCGTATAGTAATCTAGATGGGTATCAGTTGTCTGAAGTACAACGCATGACAGCCGCCAAATATGCTCTTTATCTAGCTCCTTTAAAAACAATGCTAGATATTAAAAAATTTAATATTTCCGATAGAGCTCTGCTTGAATTGGCCAGACAAGCTTTTGAATTAAATCCTGAATTGGCATGCTCTGATAGGAAATTGAAAGAAATAAAACCTCTTCCTGGACAACTCGCTAGAGCTAGATTTAAAGCTGCTGCATGCTTCCCATTTCAAAAAGAACCCGGAGGAGTCACCTGGCTTGCAATTTGCCGGACTCTTGTTCGTAAGAGAATTGAGTTAACATGGCCATTCCTCAATGAAAGTGGCGTTGATGATCCTCAAGTGATTGGTGAATTTTTGAGAATTTTCAATGCCCAACATACAAAGCTTATTTCCAATTTTATCGAAACGAATCAAATTAACCCCGAATCAGCTGAAGGGCAAGCAGCCATGATTGCAAAGGCCATAGAGGATTTTGAAAAGTGTGATCGTTCTTTAGGGATTGACTACATAGGTGTTTATGCGTTGATTCTTGTTGTCATTAGAAATTATCAGATCAATCCAGAATTGCCAGAAGGAAAAAAAGCTCTTGCAGACCTTGCTAAAAGAGGTTTTAAGGCGTTAATTGCCAATTGGGCAGAAAATCCGAATCGATTGGCAATATGCCAGCAGATGATGGATTTGTTTCTACCATACTTTCAAGTGGATCAGCAATTGCAAAGCGAACTTCACAGCGAACTTCTACAATCAATTCTTTTGCAAAGCAGTCTCATTCCTCATGCTGCCGAAAGTGCTGGTAGTGGAGGTCCATGACCTCCTCAGTAGTTTCATAAGGGCAGTGGATAAGTTCTATAGCAGAACACAACACGTCTTTTTCGTGGGGTTAGGAGTGTTGGCTGAAGCCAGGCTCACTTGCTTCGGGGCTAAATCTTTTGTTTGGCACTCATTGACATAAGTGCAAGTGACCTTCTGTTCTGTTGGAAGCCACTCGGTCGTAACTGATTGTTTTTTGAATCGATTCTGACACTGCTCTATCTTTTCGATGGTCTCGGTTGACTCTGTAACCGACTTTAAAGCTTCATATAATTTTGAACGGTAATCATATGCCGTAGATCCTCGTTGGGCAATTTTATTAATTTCAGCGGCAACCTCGGGAACTTCCGAGTCTGCTTCTGCTATGGAGTTTAGCCATAGTTGAGTACCTGCAGCCAGAGCTTTATTTATTTTTGAAATAAAGTCTTTAAAATTACTTTCCAATTGATCAATAGTATTAGCCTGTTCTTGCTGATCCATCGACTTGAACCTTTCTGATTCTTGTTGTATGACTGTTTCTTCACACGAGACTGCTTGAGAGTGATTTAAATAACTAGCGCTGGAACTGGTGGCAGGTAACATTTTTCCTCCGACATGTTGTTTTGTGGCCTCATCGTAATTCTGAAGGATTCATTTGTCAAGGATTTTATTGCGATTTTTGATTCAACCTAGAAACGGCAGTTCAAATGGGTCAGATATGCTGAGATTTTGATGTGGGGGCGTTTTTGGGGAAATTTGACATCACCCAGTTGGTGAGGCGAATTTTCCCAAAAATGCCATCCACATCAAAAGGTCAGCGTAGATGGCCCATTTTAACTGCCGTTTCTAGGTTCAATGCCTCGCAGCACAATTTAAAGATTCGAGGTGAAAATCTTCAAATTTTAAGACTGGTGGTGAATCGTAAAACTCGCAGAGAGCTCGACGAAATATTGTTGCTCGTTCTGAAAGGCCATTTTTGCAATACACCTCTACCTGCTGATAGACTGCCTGTTTGAATGACAACGTCTCTGACTCTAATCCATTTAAATTATCAATGCTAATTCGAAAAGGGTGTTTTGCAGCCATGGAGAGTATCCATTCCATTGCTTGCGGCTTGACTTCAACGCTTTGAAAAAGCTCTTGTTGTGAGGCGTTGCGACCGTCCGGGATGTACCAATAACCAAAATCGATTTGTTTCCGCCTATTCTCCCCTGCAATTAGCCAGTGGGAGCATTCGTGGAGGGCGCTAGCAAAGAAACCATGTGCAAAAAATAACATATGGTGAGGTTGATGTTCATTTGCAGGCAAGTAGATGGGCTCATCTTCTCCTCTAACCAATTGAGTGTTGTATTTCTCAAAAAAGCAGCGATGGAATAGATGTATCAAATCTTCATAACGATGGATTAAGGGGGTTGAATCTATGGGCGTGTTATTCATAGGTTTCTCGATAAAAATGATATGAAGTACATCAAAATTGGATTTTCTTCTCAAGGGAATAGTTGTTTTTAGAAAAATTGGGTGCGATTAAAAGTGTAGATTGATAAAATGCATAATAATGACTCTTGCCTCGATGCTGCGCGAAGCGTTTGTCGAACCGCGAGAGCTTTCACGCAGCGGAAAACGCAAAAATTCACCGCCCCGCAGTATAACCCGATTAGATATGTTATTTGTTTCGATTGCTAACCTTTTATCATTACAAAAAGTTCCTGAGGGAGCTGGTGGAGTCGAGTTTAGGCTTGATTTATTCCCTCAGCTTGATCTCGAACTGATAAAAAATGCAATCATTGTTTTCAACCGTCCTATTATACTCACCCTAAGGAAGGCTTCTCAAGGAGGGAGCTTTCGCGGTACAGAGCAGGAAAGAGAATTCCTAATTGAACAGCTTCTCATGTTCGAACCCGCTTTTTTTGATCTTGAATATGATATGTCTCCAGACTTTATAGAGAAGGTCTGTCAAAAATATAAAAAAACCAATTTCATCCTTTCCTATCACAATTTCCAAGAAACCCCTTTGAAGCTAGAAAAAATCTATCAGTTGATGTCCAAATATCCCGTTTATGGATATAAAATTGCCGCTCTGTCCCTCTCGGCAAATGATGCTCTTCGTATGCTCCTTTTTTCCCGTCGACGTCCTCGCCTCAGCGTCGTGTGCATGGGAGAAAAAGGGGAGTTTGCTAGAGTGTTAGCACCCGTGGTTGGAAATATAATTAATTACACTAGCTTGAGCAAAGAGGAACAAACAGCTCCAGGGCAATTGAGTGTCGATGAGTTGATTGAGCTGTATGGATATCTGAGATTAAATCCAAACACCCATCTTTATGGATTAATAGGGGACCCTATATCAAAAAGTATTGGACACATCTACCACAACAATGTGTTTAAAGAAAAGCGACTAAATAGCGTCTATGTAAAAATGAATGTAACGCCAGACGAACTCTCTGATTTTTTCCTCTTGGCAGCCGAAATGAAATTTCGAGGATTAAGCGTCACAATGCCTCTAAAGGAAAAAGTCCTTCCCTTTCTCAATCCAATTGACTCAGAAATAAAACACATCGGCAGCGCAAATACGCTGATTTTCAAAAATGATCAGGTTGTGGGCTTCAACTTCGATGGCATCGGAGCTTTAGATGCGATTGAAAAGAGGGGAGCCGTCCGTGGAAAAAAAATTGTTTTACTAGGTGCTGGAGGAACTGCCAGAGCAATCGCTCATGAGGCCTTGAAGCGAGGTGCTAAAATACTCATCTTAAATCGAACTGTAGAGAAAGCTAAGACATTAGCTTGCGAAATCGATTGTGAAGCCGGTAGTTTACTTGACGTGCCTTCTGAATATGATATCCTTATTAATAGTTCTGCGAGTTCGATAAGTATAGATCCACAAAAAATCGTACCTTCTGCATTGGTAATGGATGTGAACTATACGCCTCGTGAAACTCCTTTGTTACAACAAGCCATCAGTTTGGGGTGTGACGTGATCTACGGAGATGAAATGTTTTTTAATCAAGCGTTAGCGCAGAGCGAAAAGTGGTATACTGCGGGGCGGTGAATTTTTGCGTTTTGCGCGCGTCAAAGCCTCGGGGTTCGAGCGATCGCAAACGGATCAATATTATTAATATTCATCCGTTTGCGATCGTCGAACCGCGAGAGCTTTCACGCAGCGGAAAACGCAAAAATTCACCGCCCCGCAGTATAAACCCTCATAAAACGATGGGTGTGATTAAAAGTTGTACGTTACAGTTTTTTAAGAGCAACTCAACATTGGGGTCTGGCTTGGTATTCTGATATTCTGGAGGGAGGCATGGGGGTCTGGCTTGGTATTCTGGTATTTTGGTGTCCATCGTTATAGACTAGGCAACGAACACCAAAATATCAGAATACCAAGCCAGACCCCCATGCCTCTCCACAGAATACCAGAATACCAAGCCTGACCCCAATGCCGAGTTGTCTTGAAAAAATTGCCAATGTACAACTTTGAATCACACCTCAAAACGATAAGGTTATTTGTATGTCGACTCCCATTTTAATCGATCTTCAACAACCTCCAGTTATTTCAGAACTCTATATTGGGCACGATTTAATTCAGGGGGATTTTTTAATTTATCTGTGTAAAAAATATGGAAATAAGATCGCTATCATTGTAGATAACTCTCTTAAAAAACTCTATGGAACTGAATTAAGTAAAAAATTATCGGCTCAACTATTTGAAATTCCTGATGGAGAAAAGGGGAAAACTCGCGAAATAAAACAAATGGTCGAAGATCAGATGCTCAAAGCAGGGTTTGGACGAGATACCGTTGTAATTGGACTTGGAGGAGGAGCCACAACCGATCTGGCTGGTTTTGTCGCTTCGACCTATTTGCGCGGCGTTCCTCTCATCCTCATTCCCACCTCATTGTTAGCCATGGTCGATGCTGCGATAGGGGGAAAGACAGCTGTAGACACATCCTACGGGAAAAATTTGATTGGTTCTTTTTATCATCCTAAAGCAATCGTCAGCGACCTATCAACTCTTAAAACACTTCCTGAAAATGAAAAAATTAATGGCTTTGCTGAAATCATTAAAATGGGTTTGATTTTTGATTCTGAAATTTTGACATTTGTTAAAAATTCCCACTCGTTTGACGTGTTAGTGACTAGAGCGTCAAAAGCAAAAATTGCCATCGTCACACAAGATCCATTTGATAAAGGACTAAGGCGTATTTTAAATTTTGGACACACCATTGGACATGCTCTTGAAGCAATATCCAATTTTACACTGTCTCATGGAGAAGCTGTAGCGATAGGCTGCATTGCGGAAAGCTATTTAAGTGTCCAATTGGGATTTCTGTCCGAGCAGCAGTTTTCTCAAATTGAAATGGTTTGTAAAGACATGTTTAGTTCTGCTGCACTTCCAAACACCTACGAAAGGAAAAAATTAATCCAGTCCATGGCATTCGACAAGAAAAAGTCGGTCGAAGGCATTCGATTTGTCTTGATCGACCAAATTGGCCATGCAATTCCCTTTAACGGCGAATACTGCCGCGCTGTCAAAGAAGAGGATCTTGAGTCAACCCTTTCATACATGGAGCAGAATTATGCTTAAGTTTGATGTTCATCCCTCTTCTCTGCAGGGAAGTTTAACTGTTCCACCTTCAAAATCGCATACTCTACGTGCAATTTTCTTTGCCGCTCTAGCGAAGGGAACTTCATCTATTGAACATTTCCTCCATTCACCAGATACGATGGCTATGATCGAGGCAGTTCGTCTTTTTGGAGCCGAAGTTAAGATCCATGAAAATCATTTAGAAATTCACGGATGTGCAGGAAAACTAAATTCCCCTCAAGACGTGATTCAATGTGGGAATTCAGGTTTGGTACTGCGTCTCATAGGGGCATTAGCAGGATTATCGCCTCATTATACAATCCTGACAGGGGATGCTTCTATTCGTCAAAATAGACCTGTTCAACCTTTGCTCGAAGGGTTAAATCAGCTGGGAGCATTTGCTATTTCTTCCTTAGGAAATGGACACGCTCCAATTATTGTCAAAGGACCTTTAACTGGTTCAAATGCTGTTGTCGACGGAGAAGATTCTCAACCAATATCAGGACTTCTCATCGCCGCCGCTTTTGCTCCTTATCCAATCGAGTTACACGTGAAAAATCCAGGGGAAAAACCCTGGGTTCAGTTGACGCTCGATTGGTTTGAAAAGCTGGGGATCCCTTGTCAGAGTTCCGATTATACCTACTACCGCACTGAGGGGAATGCTCAAATCAACGGTTTTACCTACAGGGTTCCAGGCGATTTTAGCACAGCGGCATTTCCTATTGTTGCTGCACTTATCACTCGTTCTCAACTCACCCTCCACAATATCAATATGAAAGACTCTCAGGGGGATAAGGCGATTATACCCTTGCTTCAGAAAATGGGGGCCCGCTTTATTATTGATGAAAAAAAACAGACGTTAACCATACAATCAGGCACAAAACTTCAAGGAACAGTTGTCGATATTAACGATTTTATCGATGCATTGCCCATTCTTGCTGTCCTGGGATGCTTTGCAGAGGGACAGACAGAAATTATCAACGGGGAAATCGCGCGTAAAAAAGAATCTGATCGGATTCATTTGATGGCGAAGGAATTGAAAAAAATGGGTGCTGATATCGAAGAAAGGCAAGATGGGTTAATCATTAATCCAACGCAACTTTATGGGACAGAGCTGTATGCTCATAGCGATCACCGATTGGCTTTGGCTTTAACGACAGCAGCTCTTGCGGCCAAAACACCAAGTAAAATTTTAGGTGTCGAATGCATCGCTAAGACATACTCTCGATTTTGTGAGGACTTTAGAGCCATCGGAGCAAACATAGGAGAAACAACCTAATGGCTTCTAATTCTTTTGGTCATATTTTTCGCATCACCACTTTTGGGGAATCTCACGGACCAGCAATCGGAGTTGTGATCGATGGTTGTCCTGCTGGCATTCCGCTCACTAAAGAAGACATTGATGATCAACTAGCCCTCCGCAAACCAGGAAAAAACCCCTATACCTCTCCACGTACAGAACAGGATCTGTCCGAAATTCTCTCCGGCATTTTTGAGGGTAAGACAACAGGAGCGCCAATTGCTATTTTAATTCGCAATCAAGATGCTGGCGACAGCTCCCAGTACTCTGCCATTAAAGACATGTACCGCCCTGGTCATGCCAATTTTACCTATCTGGAAAAATATGGCATTTTTGATTATAGAGGTGGTGGACGCTCCTCGGCCCGCGAAACGGCTGCACGTGTGGCTGCAGGAGCTGTTGCGAAAAAACTACTAGCCCATTTTAACATTGATTGCGTTGCATTTGTGATGGAAATCGGTGGTATTTCTATCGCTTCTCCTGATTTCTCTAACATTTCTGCGTTGCGTGAAAAAACATGTTCTAGCCCTATCTTTTGTCCAGATGAAAAAACAGCCCAAAAAATGATGCAGCTAATTGAATCAACTAAACAAGACAACGATTCTATAGGGGGTATTTTAGGGTGTGTCGCGGATGTGCCAGTAGGACTCGGCGATCCTGTTTATTGTAAACTCGAAGCGATGCTAGCTTCTGCGATGCTCTCCATCCCTGCATCAAAAGGATTTGAGATTGGCTCTGGATTTGCTGCTGCACGTATGAAAGGCTCTGAGCATAATGATGCTTTTGATGTCGACGATCAAGGACGCGTACATACAACCACAAACTTTTCTGGAGGCACACTGGGGGGAATTTCGAGCGGTTCTCCACTATTTTTTCGAGTTGCTTTCAAACCTACATCCAGCATTAAAAAACCTCAACAAACAGTCAACTTGAGAGGTGAAAAGACAACATTTCAAATCCCTGAGTCAGGTCGCCATGATCCTTGCGTCGCCATCCGCGCCGTCCCTGTCGTGGAAGCAATGGCTGCCATCGTCATCGCCGATGCCTTCCTCATGAATTTAAGCGCATTTTTAAAAAAATCCTAAAGTAGATTAAGCCAGCAAAACACCAACTGCAGCGGGGATCGCAAGAAGCGGGTTTGCTACGAAAATATTTGTGGATAGAACTGCAATAGCGATTGCAGTAATAATTTGTATGCTCCCTAGAATAGCCTTAGAAAAATCGGCCTTTATTCTAGAAAACCAATTAAAATTTATCCCTGTAAAAAGAGAGCCAAACAAACCAATGCGCCAAGCTCCCATTAGTTTGTTTGTGCAATATGCCATACCGCCATAGTTTGGATCATTTTTGAACCCTTTTAAATCATTTTTAGAAAATCGAAAGCGAATCGTTGGAGAAATTAAAAAACTAAAAGCCAAACCTAAATAAGAAAAAAAAATAAAACAACATTTAGTTATTATGGATGGATATTGTATATTTTGAAATTTTTGAGCAACAAAGTTAAATCCTGAAACAGCACAATGCAAACGGGCTAAAATCCTGGTTCTTATTCCCATGATCTGGAAGATGAGCGAAATAAGGCGCTTGAATCCACTATGGATGCTCTCAATCTTGATTTCACTGTCTTTAAAAACGTAAAAAAGATTTCTAGTATCATCTTCATAATATCCTTTAGTAGACCCACTAGCTTTGCCTCCATGATTAGGATCTCCCCCATTAATTCTTATTCCTAGGTAATTAATAGGGTTGGTTCCATGTCTTAAGGTTTCTAATCCCAGAACATTTGCCAAGCCAGTATCGAAAAATTCATATATAATATCACCTAAAAAGAAACTATATAAATTAATCACAAAAAAACATCCATATTATTTTATAAAAGGCACATTCTAGATTGATTGAATTTATTTGTAAAGTATAAAATGATAAAATGATAAAAAAAAAGTAGGCAAGGATATATTAAAAATGATAGAATGAGCCCAAAGCCCAAAAAAAAGGAGTTTTAGGCGATGTCAAATTTCAAACAAATATTTAGGTGCTCAGTCCCATCTAGTGAAATAAATACTGTTTCTTTTTCTTCTTTGTCCCTTCTTCTTTCTCTCCTCCTTCTTAGCCTCTAAGGCTAACATTTCCCTCTTTTTATAGATTTTTTTATTTTTCAATGGATTAGCAAGTAGCTTTTTCTGCGAAGTGTATACTTTATGGTTTTTTAATTTACTTTTTTAAGGATTTACTATGTCTAACAATCAAAATGTTTCTGACACTACATGGAAGAGTCAGGCGGGGTTTATTTGGTCATTAATCGGATCAGCTGTCGGGTTTGCCAATATCCTCAGTTTTAGTGCGCAGGTATATAAAAATGGAGGAGGGGCTTTCCTAATTCCTTATTGTATGGCTCTTTTCGTTTTGGGAATTCCCTTGTTGATTTTAGAGGGACTGATCGGATATCGAATGAAGTCGCCTCTTATCTCTGCTTATGGAAGTGTTTTCGGAAGGGCAGGAAAGACATTAGGATGGCTTGCTGTTTTAGCGTGCTTATCTATTGGTGGGTTTTACATTGTATTGACAGGTTACTCAGTCGCCTATACTTATTTCTCGGCTGTTAATGCTATTCCAGGTGATTCTAAAGCCTTTTTTGTCGATACATTCCTAAAAACGACATCTGATATCACGAGTTTTGGGCAACTCTCGATTCCGGTCTTTATCTCGACTGTGGTTGTTGCCATTGCGACATGGTTTGTTTTGTCGCGAAATGTCAGAGATGGAATTGAACGTATCTGTTCTATCTTTATGCCATTGCTCGTTGTCATTATGACCCTTTTTGCTGTCATTGTCGCTTTTCTCCCAGGAGGAATGGATGGTTGGTTTTATTACTTAAAGCCCGATTTTGCAAAATTATTGGACCCTAGCCTATGGAGAGATATCTTTGGACAGTTATTCTTTAGCTTATCATTAGGATTGGGAATCATCGTAGGTTATTCTCGCCATACGGGCAACGAGGTAAACATCCCAAGAGCGATGATGTGCGTGGCTTTGGGGGATTTTGTCGTATCATTTATCTCTGGAGCTGCCATTTTTGGTTGCTTGGCGCATATTAGTTATATACAGCAAGTTCCTTTTGCCTCTATTTTGACCACCGATTCTACATTTGAAATAGGCTTTATAGTTTTTCCACAGATATTTAAAGTCTTTGGACCTATCTTAGGACAGCTGATAGGGGTAATTTTTTTCTTTTGCATTTTCATAGCAGGTATTACAGGGGTTTTCTCGATTGTTGAAAGTATTGCCGGCAACGTTGAAGTGGAGTTTCAGACCTCTCGTAAGCAAGCGGTATCTATCACCATTTTATGCATTACCTTGATCGCGGTGTTATTTTGTATGGGCAACGCTTCGCATTTGATCGATGCCTTAGTGCCTATGATCATGGGGACAAATATGCTTATTGGCGGTCTGGCATTGATTGTGGTCTTTCAATATGCATGTCCAAAAATTAAAAACGACCCTGTATGGATGATGGAGAGACGTTTACATCCTTATGCCTTTTGTTTAAGATATATCGCTCCAGTTTTATTGGGAATTATCTTAATTGGAAACGTTTTGCAAGAATTTCAATCTTTTGACATCGCCATGGGAGTGCGCTGGACATGGTTTGTTTTGGCGTTGTTAACAGCTTGGGTGCTGACTCGAGCAGCAGAAAGTAAAACTAAAGTACCGTGCTCATGCTAGCGTCAACGTTGCTACTCGCGTCTTTCGATTAGAAAGGCAAAAGGATGATGTTTATCGTAAGCGAGCCAATATTGTCCTTCAGAAACTCCTTGAAGAAATCCATCCAGGTGCGTTAAAGTGTTTTTGAGTCCTTGTCCATAAAACCATTTTGCTACATGGGGTTGGGCAAGCCATTTGTGGACGAGAGATCGATGAGCTAAATCGACCGGTTTGAAATTAAAATGTAATGGGAAATTAGAGTGTGTTGATTGCTGAATATTTGTAGTCATAAGACCTCCAAAGGTACATGTTCACGGAGTCTATTCACTATAACTCAGGCCTTCAGCCTGAACTATTTACGTGTGTTCCCTAGGGCGTTGCCCTAGGTGATAAACATATGTATTTCAGGCTGAAGGCCTGAGTTATAGTGAATAGACCCCGTGAACATGTACCTCCAAAGAAAGCGCAATTATATTGAAAAGTTAAAACTTAAACAAGATAAAAACATTACCACTCTTGATTTTATTAAAAATAAACTAAATTTAATTATTTTTAGTGTAGAGGTTATTATGAAGAAAATGTTTAGGATATTTGTGATCAGTTTTTCTGTTTTGTGTTTTCCTTATGTTTCTGCAATTCCAAACACCGGCGTTGGAATGGAAATTGAGACAAAAATTCTTGAAGTGGACCCTAGCGAAATCGCCAGATCGTTAGATAAAATCGGGGCAAAAAAAACAGAAGATACCCTTTTATCCGTAGATTGGTTGAAATTTTCCAATACATCTTCACCTCAACAAGAGTGGTATTTACGCATTCGTTCCTACAAGGATACAAAGGTAGAAATCACCTGGAAAGGAAAATCGCAAGTCCATGGAGTTTCCCGCACCTCATCGGAAGGGGAGCGGACACTTATCGAAAATGAGTATGGGCTGAATTGGAGCGAGATGCGCTTTTCTAAATAGACCTTTTTCAAAACTAAGGATTAAAAATTAAAAGTGGCAATGCAAGTATAATCTGTTGTTTCTGAAGGTTTTCTAGTATAGTCATATTAGGATTTCCCCACTCGTCGACCTTACTAATATAAGGATTGGTAAAGGTTACATTTTCTCGTGATACACCGTATTGAGTCTGCATCCTATCCCCAAATTCTTTTACCCAAGCTTCGCGTACTGTATAGTTTTGATTTCCTTCTTTGAATTGATAGGAATCTTCTATTTTAGAGAACACCAATGTCTTTTTCTCGACTAGAATTTTAAATGCTGCTTGATAGACCGTAGTATTTTGCATATCATTAGAAGGGACTTCATTGGTGCTCCGAGGACTTAAATAGCGGTTAGGCATTAATGGGTTTGCCGATGCTGATGCTGCGAACATATATAAACCTCCAAAATTTCTGAATTTAACTCTGGCCAGCGTAGCAAAAATTGGAATTTTTAGCAATTTTTTGGGTGTGATTGGGTGTGATTAAAAGTGAGGGTTGATAAATACTAACGTGATCCGAAGATGCAATCTAGAGAACCCCTGCCTTAATGCTACGCGAAGCGTTTGGAGTGCGAAAGTCCTCTTTCGCTTTGCCTTAAATAACAAAGCGAAAGAGGACTTTCGCACTCCAAACGCTTCGCGTAGCAATAGAAACATGTTGAAACATAGTCTAAAATGATTCCCGTTTCCGTGTATTTTATCAACCCTCACTTTTAATCGCACCCTAATCACACCCAAATGTGTGAAAAATGTGTGAAAAATATTGCGCAATATCCGCTAATTGCTTAAACTTGTGCCTGTTGTTAATGGAAGAGTGTCCGAGTGGCTTAAGGAGCACGCTTGGAAAGCGTGTGTGCGCGAAAGCGTACCGTGGGTTCGAATCCCACCTCTTCCAACACTTGAGAAAATATGGCTTTTGTAAAAAATACATGTTCTGCCTATGTCAACAATGCTCTATCTAACGCGGGATTTAGAGCTACGCTTTCTGTTTTAGGGCGAGCTGCTGTTGGGTGCGTAGCACTTCCTTTGATTACAATCATCCATGAATTAGCGCATGCAGCTGTAGCTCATGTATTATTTGAAGATGCTAGTTCTGAGATTGAACTCGATGCTTATGGATTTTTATGAAGAACGATTATGCACCAAGTAAGGGGAGTTTGAGTGGAGCGGTGTTGCTTATCTCCGGTTGTTGTATTGGGGCGGGGATGTTGGGGCTGCCTGTGATGTCGGCGTTGGCCGGATTTCAGCCTTCATTGTTGATGTTTATCCTCGGCTGGTTTTTTATGACGACGACGGCTCTTCTACTGCTTGAAGTCAACTTATGGTTCACCGACGAGGTGAGTATTATCTCTATGGCAAATCGCACTTTGGGTGCTTTTGGCAAAGGGATTGCTTGGGCCTGTTATATTTTCCTTTTTTATGCTTTGGGAATCGCCTATATCGCTGGCAGCGGCGAGCTAATCTCTGTTTTTTTTCAAGGGACGATGGGAGTGTCAATTCCCAATTGGGTTGGTGGAGTTGGAATCAGTGCTATTTTTGGGGTTTTCGTTTATTTGGGCACTCGTTCTGTCGATTTGTTCAACCGCCTTCTCATGGGGGGATTGATTTCTTCCTACATCTTACTTGTGGTTTTTGGAGCTCCTCATGTGAAGTTTGAGTACCTGAGTTATACTGATTGGTCGATGGCTCCACTGATGCTTCCTATTATGATCATCTCTTTTGGATATCACAATTTAGTGCCCAGCCTAAAAAATTACCTTCATGGAGACGTCAAGCGTTTGCGTCTTGCCATTCTCATCGGTAGTGCAATCCCTTTGTTTGTGTATCTGATCTGGGAGTTTTTGATTTTGGGTTTAGTTCCAATCCACGGAGAAGGAGGGTTCTTAGAAGTCATCGAAAAGGGAGAAATGGCTACAGACATCCTTTATAGATCAGCTGGAAATTTATGGGTAACCCAAGTCGCTCAATACTTTGCTTTCTTTGCTATCCTCACTTCCTTCTTGGGAAATTCGTTGGGGTTTGTTGATTTTCTTGCCGATGGCTTAAATATTGAAAAAAATCGAAAAGGGAAAATTCTCCTTTGCTTATTAGTGATCACCCCTTCTTTAGTCCTATCGTTGGTTTATCCCCGCCTCTTCTTGATAGCACTTAACTATGCAGGTGCCTTCGGCGCTGTGACTCTTTTCGGTATTTTACCCGCCCTGATGGCTTGGTCTGGGAGGTATAGGAAAACGTTCTCCGGTGTTCAACTTGTTCCGGGCGGACGAATTTCACTCTTGTTAATTATTCTCTTTGCTTTAGGTGTTATGGTATTACAAATTTTTGAGTGTATTTCGGTATAGTTGTAGTAGCAACCTCTATAGCATTAATTAGAATTAAAATGGGATGGATAAAATAAACATGGAAAAGAAAAGAATTCTCACAGGCGATCGTCCGACGGGAAAAATGCATCTAGGGCATTATGTAGGATCGATTAAAAATCGGGTTGCGCTTCAAGACCAATATGAGTGTTATTTTATCATTGCCGACTTGCATATGTTGACGACGAAACCAACCAAAGAAGATATTTTGGCAATTCGCGATCACATTCGAGATATGGTTCTCGATTATTTAGCGTGTGGGATTGATCCGGCACGTTCGACAATTTACCTCCAGTCGGCCGTTCCTGCTGTCTATGAGTTGAATTTGATCTTCGAAATGATGATCTCTTTGAATCGCCTTACTGGATTGCCTAGCCTCAAAGAAATGGCGCGCAATGCCCATATAGACTCAGAAGCGGTTCCTTTTGGATTGATCGGCTACCCTGTACTACAGACAGCTGATATCATGACTCCAAAAGCTCATTTGGTGCCGGTAGGTAAAGATAACGAAGCGCATATAGAGCTGGCGCGCGATATCATCCGCCGTTTTAACCAATACTACGGGGAAGTCTTTCCATTGCCAGAAGTACTCCTTAGCGATGTTCCTTCTCTCATCGGAATTGATGGGAAGGGGAAGATGAGTAAATCGGCAAATAATGCAATCTATTTATCCGATGACCAAAAAACGGTCGAAAAGAAAATTAGAAGCATGTACACAGATCCAAATCGGTTGCGTGTAGATGATAAGGGGACTGTCGAAGGGAATCCTGTTTTTATTTATCACGACGTCTTTAATCCAGACCGTGCCGAAGTCGAAGATCTTAAAACGCGATATCGAGAAGGAAGAGTGAGTGATGTTGAAGTCAAAGAGCGTCTTATTGTCGCCATGAATAACTTCCTTAATCCGATCCGTTCTCGGCGTCAAGAATTTGAAGCGGACAAAGGGCTAGTGGAAAAAATTGTCTACGATGGAACGATGAAGGTGATAGAGATCTCGCAGGGGACAATCAAAGAAGCGCGCAGCGCCATGGGTCTTGGAGGCGCTTGGAATAAAATCTCTCGCATAGCCCGCGAACGATAGTTGAAAATTTGAAAATTATACTGAGCACACTGAAAATTATCGCTTGATTTGTTTTGATTTTTTTGTTGCAATTTTATTAAAATCTATTTTAAAATAAAATAATCGAATTAAAAATAAGTGAGAATAATTTAATATAAGGAGTATATATGGCTGCTGCAGGTTTTTCAAGTGTGCTCTCACCAGCAATGGTTGATGTAGGTAATATGAAACCAATTGATTTTGCAAAGAGGGTTTGCCAAGAGGTTTCTCAGGAGGTGCGTTCTTGGTGTGATATCATTGGACCTGAGGAAATGCAGTCGGTGGAGATTCGCATAAAATTAGGTTTAAAAAAAGCTCTTCAGTATCTAAATTTCATATCTGCTGTAGAAACAAATCGAGAACTTCTGTTCGCAAATTGCGTTTCGTTAGGTATAAAAGACGATGCTCAAAAAAGTTTAATATGCCTCCATTCCCTAGCTTTAGCTGGAATGGGTAATTGCGGAGAAAAGGCTTTAGCTGCAAGTAGTAAAATCTCTCCTTATTATAGGGTTGCAATGATTACTTCACAAAATTTGGAAATAAAAACAAAAAATCATGGCTTTTGTTTAATGTTACAATCTGATGATGATAAAACTGCTGTTACAGAGTTGTTAGCTACTAAAGCTTTAACTCTTAAACTCCTTGAAGGTCTCCCTGAAAGTGTTATTGTCGTTGATCCTTTTTTTGGTATTGCTTTTCCTTCTTCTGAATTGAAAACAACGGGAAAACCATTGTCCGATTATTTGGAAAAAGAGATGTTATCTCTTGAGAAGCCCATGTGTAAAGTGTGGGATATAGAATCGGAAGAGTTTTTCAGAGAAATAAAACAACCTGCGGAAAAAAATTACGCTCAAGTTAAGGCTCAATTGCGGTTTACAATTCATGAAAAAGATGCCAATTATGATAAGTATAAAGTTATGATGGATGTTTCTACTGTTTATTTGAAATATATTTCTTCTTCGATTGCCAGTGAAGAAATTACTTGGAAACTAGACAGAAAAAAACTTGTTTTGCATACGACTCTTGGTTCAGCAAAGGCAACCAATCTTAAACAAGGATTAAAAGAATCGTATGGAATAGTCGTTCGTCAAGCTCCTGTTGCTGGGGCCGACTTAAACTATTGTCTAATCATTGATGATATTGATGATATAGACAGACGTGCAACTGTAGCAGTTCCGCTTCTATTGAGAGGTTTATTGGAGAATCCCACCATAGATTGACTTAGCTAAGGGTGCGATTAAAAATTGCCAATGTACAACTTTTAATCGCACCTTTAGCCAAAGTTCCGTTTGATTTTTTGTCTGTATTTCAGTAGACTCTAGTCCGAATAGAAGGGAGTCCTTGCATTAGTATGTCCACATATCAGGTTATAGCCCGCAAATACCGTCCACAGTCATTTAATGAAGTTGTTGGACAGGAAGCGATCGTCACCACGATTAAAAATGCGATTAAACATGCACAGCTAGCTCACGCCTATTTATTTTGCGGTTCGCGCGGAACAGGAAAAACGACTCTTGCGCGTATTTTTGCTAAAGCCCTCAACTGCTTGTCCCTAACAGATTCTGGCGAGCCTTGCAATAAATGTTCTTCGTGCCGCGAAATCACTTCTGGAACTTCTTTGGATGTGATTGAAATCGATGGTGCCTCTCACCGTGGAATCGATGACATCCGACAAATCAATGAAACTGTTGGGTATGCTCCCTCGGGTGGTAAGTATAAGGTTTATATCATCGATGAAGTGCATATGCTGACTAAAGAGGCTTTCAATGCGCTTCTTAAAACATTGGAAGAACCACCTCCAAGAGTTTTATTTCTGTTTGCGACTACAGAACCTCATAAAGTCCTGCCCACCATTCTTAGTCGCTGTCAGCGTTTCAATTTAAACCGCATTCCATCCGATAAAATCATTGCAAAACTCAAACAGATTGCTCAAGAGCTAAAAGTCGATGTTGAAGAGCAGGCTCTTCATTTGATTGCACAGCGGGCAGATGGGGGATTACGTGATGCAGAATCGCTTTTCGACCAAATCATCGCTTTTCATGAAGGATTGATTAACGAGCAAGTTGTCGCCGATATTTTGGGATTGATGCCTAGAGATGTGTTTTTTCTTTTGGACCAGGCTGGTAAAGAAGGGCGTCTGGCTGTGGCCTTTGAAATCGCTCATCAGGTGTTTTCTCAGGGAAAGAATTTGATTCATTTTGTAGAGGGTTTGACGGAGCATTTTCGCACGTTATTGTTAATAAAGTTATCGGGTGCAGATGCTCTATTTATCGGACTACTAGAATCAGATAAACCTCGTTATGAAGCTTCTGCTAAACTATACACGCAGGAACAATGTCTTTCTATTTTAGAATTCCTCATCGAAGCCCAGGAACAAATTCGCTTCCAATCCTCAATTCGAATCGCTTTAGAGTCCATTTTACTACATATTATGCGGACTCATCAACGGGTTCCTGTTGAGGTGCTTGTCCGACGTCTTGCCGAATTAGAAGAGGTTTTAAAAACAGTCCCGCAGCCGGAAAACGTCTCAGTAAAGTTAGAAACCGTAGTTCAACCAAGTCAAGTGATGCAACCTTCTGAGGTAAAACAAGTTCCAGTAACGATCATTCCTACACCGAAAGAACCGCCTCCGTCGACTCTCAATGTAACGGAAGATCCGACGCCCACTCCTGCAGAGTTGGGAATTCGAGTTACTAAACCAAAAGAAAAGATAATCGCATCGCCACCGCCACAGCCGCCAAGTCCTACGCAG